>NZ_JAWOVY010000006.1:71546-273662 GCF_033340155.1 Vibrio sp. 1562 | reverse complement strand
TTAGCATGAGTAGTTTTACAGGCAAAGCCGAAACGGATGATAACCACCTACTGAAGTAGGTGGTTTAGGGCTGAAAACAAAAAGCCAGCAATTGCTGGCTTTCTGATGGAATATGATAACTTTACAAGGCGAAACTACTCAGCATCCACAACGCCAGAATAACAAACACTAACCCCATTAGTTTATGTTGATACGTGCGGAATTTTTCGTTCTCGAGCAGCCCTTTGCCCAATGTGCCTGCTAACCCAACAAGTAATAAATTGAATGACAAGCCAAGAACGTTCAACAATAACCCTAGCGCTAGCATCTGCTCACCGGAAGATGCAGTGATATTGCTTGAGACAAACTGAGGCAAAAACATCACAAAAAAGACCAAGGCTTTAGGGTTAAGCAAATTACTCATCAAAGCACGCTGATAATAAGTTGATGCCATTTTGTTTTGACCATCAAGCTCTGGAGCCGAAGATGCCTCAGCTCGTAAGCAGTCCCAACCCATTTTTAACAAGTAAGCGCCACCTAATAGATGAAGGACTTTAAGGGCTATTGGGCTCATGGCAATCAGGGTAGATACGCCCATCGCAGCAAGCAAAGTAAGAATAACACCAGACGTCGCATTGCCTAAGCTAGCAAAAAGACCGACCTTCTTACCGTAACTCATACTTGAGCTCGCTATCAGCAACATATCAGGCCCTGGTAAGAGCAATAAGGCGACAACTGCGGTGAGATAAACAGGAAGTACAGATAAATCAATCATGATGGAACCGCTTTTCTACAACAAGGCGGCGAATGTTATACCAACAAAATGACATCATCCAGCCCAAAATAGCCAAGATAAATCAAAAAATAAAAATCATAGTTTGCCCAGCCGAAAAATAGCAATCAATTCGCCTGTTTATCAAAATCGAATAGCAATTTTGTACAAAAATAAGCACGATGGATCCGTTACACTTCTAAAATGATTTTCTTGAGCAGACCGGATAAAGATGAAAGAAAAGAATAAGGAAATCGCTACCTTCAAGATAGCTCAAGAGCTCGGAGGTTTAGAGCTTCTCGATGCAAAGTATGAGAAGCAGAATTTTTCACGCCATAGCCACGAAGGTTACACTATTGGTGTCATCGAAAAAGGGGCACAACAATTTTTTAGGACGGGCGGGAATCATATCGCGCCACAGGACAGCATCATCCTTGTTAATGCAGATGAAGTACACAACGGGCATTCAGCCTCGGAAGGCGGCTGGGAATACAAAGCAATGTACCCCGTACCTCAGCAGTTTCAAACTTTAGGACAAGAGCTTGGCTCACCAAATGTAGCTCTGCCCTATTTCCCTCAACCTGTGGTTTACGATCCTGAGCTGGCTAGTCAGTTACGACTGGTATTTGAAACACTAGAAAAATCAGACAACCGTTTATTGAGAGAAACTTTGGTTTACGGCACGTTGATCAAGCTAGCCAGTAAACACAGCACTCATCGGGCACCACTGAAAGAGTCAACCAGAGCTCAGCGACAAGTGCAGCTCGTCAGAGAATTTTTGGAAGACTTTCCACAAACGGACGTCTCACTAGAAGAACTCGCGAAACTGTCTGGATTAAGCCCTTTTCATCTGCTGAGAGAGTTTCAAAAGCAATTTGGCTTTCCGCCTCATGCCTATCAAATTCAGCAACGTTTACGTATGGCGAAGAAGCTATTAAAAATGGGACAAAAAATTTCAGACGTGGCACAAGAATGCGGTTTCCATGATCAAAGCCATCTGCATCGACACTTTAAAAAAGCCATGGGCGTCACTCCCGGCCAATACGTCCGTCACAGCTAAAGCAGCAATATTGTACAAGGCGTTATGCGACTACCGAGCTATCTTGGTAATCTGATTTAGGAATAAATAAGAAGAAACTATGGACCACACTTTGCCGTTACAAAAAGAATCAAAAGCCACGCTATTTTGGCAAGGTACACTTGCGATGATGCCTCTGAGTATCGCAGTGCTCCCTTGGGGCTTACTCGCAGGCTCATTCGCAATTGATACTGGGCTTCACCCTTTGGAAGGACAAGCACTATCCGCCATTTTGTTCGCAGGTTCTGCACAGCTCGTCGCGATGGGAATGATTAAAACGGGAGCAGGTCTAGTGACCATGTTACTGACAACGTTTTTTATCACCTCTCGACACTTCCTCTACAGTGTATCGATGCGCAGTAAAATTGCACCGCTCCCTCTAAAATGGCGATTATCACTCGGCTTCTTACTTACTGACGAGCTGTTTGCGATTGTAGGCCACCATTCCGATAAACAATTTAATCGCTGGTATGCACTTGGGGCTGGTCTGAGTTTTTACCTGTTTTGGAATGTCGCGACATTGACGGGCATTATTGCGGGAAGTCTAATCCCTGAACTGAACGAAATGGGTTTGGAATTTGCTGTAGCCGCTACTTTTATCGCGATAGTAGTACCCACCATTAAAAATGCAGCGGTGCTCGCGAGTGTTATTGTGGCTTTGGTGAGCTCAGTTGCCCTAACCTATTATCAAATTGAGGGAAGTTTGATGATTTCGAGCATTTTAGCCATGCTTACTGGTTACTTTGTGGAACAAGTAAAGGAGAAACGCTAATGATCATGTTGGCTATTTTGCTGATGACGGTACTTGTTTTCACCAGCCGCTACTTGTTTTTAGAACCCAAGCTACCATTGCGATTAGGGACGCGCACTCAAAAAGTACTCAATTACGCTAGCCCCGCAGTACTGACTGCGATCTGGGCACCGATCGTTTTCATTCCCGATGGGGAGCTCAGCGTCAATGTGCAAAACCCATTTTTACTGGCTGCCGTACTGGCTGCTTTAATCGCGTATTTTACTAAAAATGTTCTTTTAACGACGGTTATCAGTATGGTGGTATTTCTCGTTCTACGAATTTGGCTTTAATCCGCCAACCACTCAATCTCCAACAAGGTGACATCGCCACACTTTAATCGACCAAGGAAGATGTCACCTTCATGTACCTCACCAACGCCCTTTGGTGTACCAGTCATCACTACATCGCCATCTTGAAGTGTTGTGTAACTGGTTAATTCATCCAGGATAGTTAGCGGCGGATAGAGCATTTGGTTAACGTGACCTTTTTGTACACGAACACAGTTGATTAAGAGCTCAAGGTTAAGATCATTGATATCAATGTTATCCAAAGAGACAAACCGACTAAACACAGCAGAGCCATCAAATGCCTTAGCACGCTCCCACGGCAACCCCTGATTTTTAAGCGAGGATTGCAAACCACGCTTGGTCAGATCCAATCCCAAACCAACCGCTGAATAACGTCCATCCTTGATCAAAAAGCAGATTTCAGCCTCATAATGAAGGGGCTCTTGATGGAATGAACGCAGAGTTGTTGATACGGAAGTTGCGGGTTTATTAAATACCACCATTTGCTCAGGCATTGCATTATTAAGCTCATGAATATGTTCAACGTAATTTCGTCCAACACAAAGCACTTTACCCACTTCTACTTTCTTTTCTTCAACTTGAATAACACTCATCATTCTTCCCTGCAAAACAAAAATCCCATCATAATCTAACCTATTGACTTAACGACACTAAATAGCAACCTCTAGTGTAAAAAATAAGACATTCACCCCGTTTTGAGTTTTGTATCATCTAATTGAAACAGCAAAGTATTTGTAAAACAAATAGACAAAAAAGCCAGCACGAGGCTGGCTTTAGATCAATGAGCTGAATAATAGTTCTCGCTAAATCCTATTATAGGTAGTAACGAGCACCTAACGCCCATTTGTCATCAGTTTCACGACCATTGTCGTCATTTAGGTCAAACTGGTAACCCGCGTAACCAACAAATTTAGGCGTGAAGTTGTATTCTGCTTGTAGTGCCATTTCTTCACGAGCAGTTTCTGTTTTAGAGTTCTTAAACTCTTTACCTTCCACCATCTCATAGTTAACACTCAAGTTTAGGCTGTTCGCCAGAGCGTATGCGATGATCGCCTCGTACGCATCACTTTCTTCTAAACGGTCACCTTTTGCACTGAAGTTCATGTTTTCGTTTGAACCATAAACTGCAGCAAGGAATAGGCCTTGGCCGTACGCACCGTAAGATGCTGATACAACGTGTGATTCCGCCGTGTGCTTACCTGCATATGCAGGGTGCTGGAAATCACCGCCATTGTAAGAGTAACCGATTTTAGCGCCCATGATTGAGTAAGAAAGCGCAGCTTGCACACGGTCATCGTATTTAGCACCGCCAGTTATAACTCCAGCATCGTTGCGCGTGTAATCATCGTTTGCACCCTGCCAACCAAGACCAAAGTTGATCACACCCGCTTCACCCAGCTCGATGGCATTACGGTAAGAAAGCATTTTATCCGCACGGCCAGTGCCAAGGTTTCCATGATCGTCATAGATGAAGTCGTTGGCAAACGCGATTGGCATATCTGCAATACCTGCGACATCGTAGTAAGGTGACCATTGCGTACCACCTACTGCACGACCATAAACCTCATGTGTTATACCTAAGTAACCTAGACGAGTTTTAAACGACTCTTCACCACCGTCTAAGTAGTTTAGCGCCCATTCACCACGTGCGTCTGCGGTGAAGCCATTACCCAAATCCTGTGTCGCAGAGATATTGATACGAGGAGAGTTAGTACCCACATCCGTGTCACCTTGCTCTGATCCATTTAAATTAACAGAAACGTGGCCGCCCATCGAAAATGTTGTGCCATCGTTATTATATAGTTCCACTGCAACTGCTTGAGTACCGAAGGTTGCTGCCGCGATTGCCGCTGCTAATAATTTTTTATTCATTTCTAAATCCATTACTTATTAGTTGGTTAGTCAGTTTTAGACCCGGCTTTGGTTCACTTTCGTAAAAACGAAATGATGAACAAAGAGAGGAATACAAAGGCTATCCGAGGCATCGTTTCCACCAGATTACTTTTACCTTTGTGTAACAACTGCCGACACTTTATTTGATTAGTTCCTGACAACCGAGTGAAAAGATCTCAGACAAAACCTAAAAAGCAATCGTTTACTTAGTCTTTAAGAAATCGAGAAATAAAAACCTTACAATAAGAAATGCTTTAGAGAGAGTTAGCTCACAAATAGCTGATGATTCGCTATTTTTAGGCCAAACTTCCCTGCCAAATTGAAATGTTTACTTACATTTAGGGTCAAGAAGCAATTCAGGAACTTTTTGAAAAAAACACAGTCTTTAACGGAGAGGAAAAAACCTCAAAAAAGATAAACCTTTCTTTTTATAAGTGGTATGAGAAGGGGAACTTATTCTTTCCAGCAATAAAAGTGCAATCAAATCATAACTTAACAGAAATCTATCTTTCATTTTCAGCCTTTACCTTAGCGTCATCAACACATCGGGCAAGAAAGCCCATCGATTACAACTAGGGTAATAAGAAAATGAAAAAGGCAGCACTAACTACTGCAATTCTTACAGCATTGGTATCAGCACCATCATTCGCAGCAACTGTATACAAAAACGACGGTACTGAATTAAAAGTTGGCGGCCGCGTTGAGTTTCGTGGTGACTTCATTGGTTCAGACGGTGCTGAAGTTGAAGGTTCCATGGAAGATAAAAGCCGTGCTCGTCTAAACCTAAAAGGTAAAACAGACATCGGCAACGGCCTTTCTGCTTTCGGTGTTTACGAAGCCGAACAAAAAACGGGCAAGAGTGAATTCAAAAACCGCTACATGTATGCAGGCGTCGACTCTGATATCGGTGCTTTCTCTGTAGGTCGTCAAGACATGGCTGCCGTCATCATCTCTGACATGACGGATATCACTGAATTCTCTGGTGTTCAGCAAGTTATTGATTCGTCTTCTGATAAGCAAGACAGCGTTTTCGCATACCGTGGTGCGTTTGATGCACTACAACTTCAAGCAACCTACCAAGCAAACTCTAGCGATAACGAAGATAAATACGGCATCTCTGGAATGTACTCACTACCAATGGGCCTCGACTTTGGTCTTGCATACTCTGGTGGCGATGTAGATAAAGATAACTCTGAAGATCAAATTCTAGGTGGTATCGCTTACTCGATGGACAACCTTTACCTAGCAGGTACTTATTCTCAAGGTTCCCTGACTGACTCTGAAGACTTTACGGCTTACGAGCTAGTCGCAAGCTACAAAGTAGCAAGCAAAGTGACACTTGCAGCTCTATACACAGCTCAAGAGAATGATCCAGACAACGGTTCAAAGTACGACACCGTTGAAGGTATCGAGCTTGTTGGTTACTACAAACTAAACAGCAACTTCCGTACTTACCTGTCTTACTACATCAACCAACTTGATGAAGCAAAAGATGCAACAACAGGTCTAGTAACAGAAGGCGAAGATACACTGCGCCTAGGCGTACGTTACGATTTCTAATTCACTCTTGTCCTAAGAGCGAGTCCACTTGGCCAGCACCTTTGCTGGCCATTTTTTATGTAACCCAACATAACTCGATAAGTTTTCACACTATCCAAGCATCGCTCAGCAATGAAAAACGACCGTAACGACGCCTACTTCTGCCCTCTTTTAATGCGATTGATCACTAAGTTAGTGCATTTCATCTAATCGACAACATAGAAAAACCAAAAAACCATTTAAAATCAAACACATAAAAGTTGGCACGTGTTCTGCAATGTTATTTATGCAAATGCATGGCAGCGTTTGTGCTTCTCGTTCTTTGTACCTGTTATAACAGGCACGTCCTTTGAATTGGTAATGTCGCCTCCCTCTGGGAGGCATTTTTTTATTGGCGCGAAAAACAATAGGACGTATGATCCCGCCACCTCTATCAAACTGGAATTTTTCAATTGAATCATCATCCTGTTCAAGGTGCGTCCTGGATGCTAACAGCTGGCTTGGCATTCGCCATAGTGAACAGCTTCGCCCAAATTGCTAGCATCAACTTTGGTGTCTCCTCCACCACATTTGCGTTATTCCAATATGCAATCGCCTTATTTGTTATTCTGCCCTACCTACGCACACTTGGGATTAGACGTTCTTTAAGAACCCAACACTTTGGCTGGCATGCATTCCGCATTTTTCTCTCTGTTATCGGGATTCAACTTTGGTTATGGGCTCTCGCTTACCCAGTTCCAATTTGGCAAGGTATTGCACTTCTCATGACCTCCCCGTTATTTGCCACAGTTGGTTCTGGCTTGTTACTCAAAGAAAAAGTAGGTACTGCACGCTGGCTCGCTACATTGACGGGGTTTGTTGGTGCCATGATCATTCTTGAGCCTTGGGCAGACTCATTTACATGGGCGACCCTGCTCCCTGTTGGCGCCGCATTTTTCTGGGCAGCGTATTCATTAATGGTTAAAAAAATGTCGGTAAACGATCCGCCATCAACCATGGTTGTCTATTTATTGCTGCTGATAACACCATTTAATATCTTGTTAGCGATACCGACGTTTACTATGCCAGATACGTGGACGATATGGGGTGTGCTTTTAGCCGCAGGTGCACTTACAGCACTCGCTCAATGGGCTATCGTTAAAGCATATGCAGTAGCAGACGCCTCATTTGTGCAACCATTTGATCACGCCAAACTGCCTTTGAATGTTGTTGCTGGTTGGTTGGTGTTTGGTTGGGTGCCACCTGGTCGTTTATGGTTAGGTGCTGCGATTATTATTGCATCTATTGCGTTTATTACGCATTGGGAAGCGAAAAAGACAAAGTTAGTTGAAAGAAAAATCTAATTTAAAAGTTCTATATTTTCAGGAAAGGAAATGAGGAACCCATATGAGTCAACCAATCAAAATTACACTGTATCGCTGGGCTGGTAGTTGGGGCCCATTCAAAGTCAATATTCCTTGTGGTGAATGTACATTAACCAAAGATATTTTAAAGGATACTTTTGAAAACGAATTAGCCGATGTGCCCGTTGAACTTGAAGTAAAAGATTGGTTATCGCACTGGTGGGAACCATTAAAAGCTGGTGCTTGGCATGCACCCATTCTTCTTGTCGAAGGGAAAGTTATCAGCCAAGGAGAAGCATTGAATCGGGGTGTACTTGTACAGTCTGTTATTGCTGAGTGGGTAAAACGCGATGAGCTAAAAGGCAACATTGTTTATGGTAAAGCAACTTGCCCTTACTGTGTCAAAGCCAAACAATTACTTGACGAGGCTGGCGTTCAGTATGAGTACCATGATGTAGTTAAAGACAGCGCCGCCTTATACCGTATGATTCCTGAAGTAAAAGCCATCATTGGCGAAAAAACACCGGTAACAGTGCCGCAAATCTGGTTAGATGGAAAATATATTGGAGGCGCTGACGATTTAGAAAAGTGGTTATCAGCAAAGGGGCTAGATAAAGTGCCTAACAATGTTGTGGAGATACCAAGCCAATCCGCGTAATTCTAGATTTAAATGTCATCAGTCTTTGAGTAGCGTTTTGCCAATGTTGTGCAATATGTTGGCTACTTACTAACAACAAAACAGAGAAAAGCAAAAAGCCCTGATTTTTCAATCAGGGCTTTTTAAATTATTTCGCCAGTTTTTTAATAACACGAGCAAAAACAGAAGCTTTTTTCTTCTTCGCTTTACCGTAAAGCGCTTTGTGCATCGCGTCTTTTGCAATCATCTGGCCAATATAAGCACCACCAAGTTCGTTACCCATGACCTTCTCCTGAATGTATTGACTTAACTATGTTGTAATTTTACACCACAATTAGATAAAAACAAGACTCCAGTCACATTTATTTTGTAATTAACTTTCAGTTTGATTTTCGTGGATTTCTTGAAATGAGCGTCTATCGCTTAGGTTGTTGGTATGTTTTTCCCGCTGCGACGTACGTATCTTTCTGTTTGATTTCAAAGAATGTTTCAAAGAACCACGCAGCAAACTTGATCAAGTGATCGCCTTCATTCATGACGTGCTCTACGTATTCTTGCTCTTCTCCGGACTCATCTTCTTGAGTGGTAATATGGTAAATACGTTTCTCACCATCAACTTCTGCAAGGCCAAACTGACCCGTTAGGGATTGCGCCGCTTGTGCAACTTCTTCTTCCTCACACGCCTTCAAGATTTCAAGTGCCTTTGGCATGCTTTCTTGCTGAGTAATTTCTTTTACCAGTGTTTCAAATTCGTTTTGTTGCATTCTTTCACCTAACGATTAGAGATCGGATAGCCATTGGGCAGAAATGTATTCCAAGCTTGAGAGAAGTATCAAGGTTCGCCCTCTTCCTTTCAAACCAAGTCATTCAGTATACACAACAGGCCTAGCTTAATTTAGCTGCGCATTTTAGAAAGCCGACCTTCTGGTTGCAAGTATATTCAGATGGAAGTTTCTGCTTGAACCGTCCCTTCTGGCACTTTACGAAATTGGCTTAGTACAAGAACAAAGCAAGAAAGTAACGCAATAAACAAATAAAACACCCCAAGCTGCTGCTGATTCGTAACCCATGAGTCTACTAAGTACCCACCAAACAAACCTGCTAAACACATTTGAATAGAGCCAGATAACGCAGAAACCGCGCCTGCCTGTTGCTTATGTGGCGAAAGTAGCAAACTGATCGATACTGGGAATGACATGCCTTGGGCAAAACTTAAACACGTGAATGCCGTCAGCAATGAAAATACACTGAAGGGGGTAACCAACAACATGAAGCCAGCAACAGCAACAATCGCGAAACTCATCAGCAAGATTTGCTGAGCTTTGTAACGAGCATTGATCAAATTCAGCACTAAGCTACCCGTCAGCAAACCAACTGACGGTATGATCATCAAAGAGCCGTAATCTGCCGCCGTTAATCCTAACTCTTGTTGCATTAAAAATGGATACAAGGAGAGCGTAACCAGAGCCGATAAATAACTAAGCCAGTTGTAGCTCGCACTACCAATCACTTGTGTATTCGTTAACAGACGCAAATAGTTCGCGCTTACTTCGCCTACTTTAAATTTTCTCTTCGGATAAGGCAGCGTTTCTGGCAGCACCAATAAACCAAGTGTAAAAATTGCCATTAAGTAAATCAGCACAAACACGAAGACAGCATGCCAACTCAGGTGAAAAGCGATCCAGCCACCAAACAGCGGAGCAATAATTGGCATCACTGAAGCAGTGACTGAAATATAAGATAGCGCTTTGGTTAGTTGCATACCGTCATAACTATCACGCAGTACTGACCGACCAAGTACCGAAGCGCTGCCCGCTCCTAGGCCTTGCAGTAACCGTCCCGCTTCAAGGGCAACAATGTTGTCCGAAAACGCGATGCAAATAACCGTACCAACTAAATATACACTTTGCCCCAGAATAAACACCGGCCGACGACCAATCGCATCAGACAATGGGCCGTAAAAAAGCTGAGAGATACCGAAGCCAACGAGAAATAGCGTGACGAGATTCTGAATCGAATGTTGCGGCAAATTCAAGTCATGACCAATCAATGGCAAAGAAGGAAGATAAATACTAACGCCAACTTGGCCTGTGGCAATGATCATCATCGCTAATAACAATGGTGTTTTACGCAAACGTTCCTCCTACTTTGTGACAGATTGATGGCAAACAGTGTATATTTGATACTCAAAGATGATAATCAGCTAAGTTGGAAAGGAATTAATTCCCAAGGAGATACAATGGACTGGATTCAAAGCGTGAAGAGTTATATTCGTGTGGTCGAAGAAGGTAGCTTTAATGCCGCAGCGCGGAAACTCAATACCACCAGCTCAGCTATCAGTAAGCGAGTTCAATGGCTAGAAGATAAAATTGGCGTTCAACTACTCAAACGTACGACCCGCTCAATTAGCCAAACTGAAGCTGGTGCTCTGTTTTATCAACGAGCAAAAAGTCAGCTTGATTCATGGCAATCGGTATTAGATGAAACTCGCTCAGTCAACCAATCACCAGCGGGGCTATTAAAGATTGGGGCAACGTTGGCCGTTGGTTCTAAATTTCTAGTTCATTATCTTGATGATTTTCTTGATAAATATCCAGACATCACACTTCAATTAACAACAACGCTACCAGGTCAATTGCCAGAGCTAAGCTTAGACCTGTTTATTAGCCGGGAATTAGAGCAACTGAACTCTCTGAGTTTCAAAGCCACTGCGCTTTTCGAACATAAAGCCCAGTTTTACGCTGCGCCTAGTTACCTAAAAAAATACGGCACCCCACAATGCGTTGAGGATCTGACAGAGCATAATGTCCTGATTTGGGGAGAAAAACCCTCACGAGAAATCAAAACAAATCGAGGCAAACGTATCAGCTTGTCCGGTAACTTTGCCACGACCAACCCAGAAGCGCTGTTTCATGGTGCCAAAAGAGGCATGGGTATTTTGATGACGAACAACGTCATGATCAAAGATGACCTCAAATCCGGCGCGTTAGTCCCTATCCTGCCCGATATCACAGCGGATAAAGCCACTGTATATGCCTACTATCCAAAGCTGGATTATCAGCATACCCGAACTAAGCTATTCCTCGATTATCTCAAATCACGATTAGAAGAGGAGAAGCGCGCCTAGCTTAGCGTTTTTATCGCTATAGCTTTAAAAGGTTCAAGCATAAAAACATGAAAATAATGATTTGTTCGTTCACAAAATTTGAAAAATCTGCCTTAGTAACCGATAGTTTATTTGATGCATATCAAATAATAATTCGTCGTGTCTTACACGATATGTAAATAACAACGCTAGGTGAAATGCTCAATGGGTCAGGTACAAATCAGTTTCCACAAAATTGATGAGATATTGAAGCTAAACGGCACGGCTCAGCTAAACCGAGTCACGCTAGATATTCATCAACACTTGCAGAGCCATTGCACTTGCGTTGTAGAAGTTGCGCATCTTCAGCATTCGGCTCATACCATTTCCTTCGCCAGCAATGGAAAAATTACAGACAACCTAAGCTACCACCTTTCAGGCACCCCCTGTGAAAAAGTGGCGAAAGACATTGGCGAACATATTTTCTATCAAGACCAGGTATACAAGCGTTTTCCTGAAGATCAGATGTTTCAAGAAGATGGCATTCAAGCTTACATTGGCCTGCCATTGAAGACACAAAATGGCGAAGTTCTGTGAATTTTACTGTCTACCTTTACCCGAAGCATCCACGCGAAAGAAGCGCAAGATATCCTCGACTTCCACCGATTTTATGCCAATGTCATTATTCATAGCTTACGTGAAAAGTGGGTCAGTGAACGTTCAGATAAGCTTCTTAATCAGCTTAGCTATGAGGTATCGCATGATAACCTAACTGGACTGCTCAACCGTAGCTGTTTAGCTGATACCTTGGAGACATTAACGCAGCAGGCGACTCGCCCATTCAGTTTGGCGTATCTTGATATCGATAATTTCAAATCGATCAATGATATCAACGGAAACTATATCGGCGACCAAATCATTAAGTTCACAGCTAACGCCATTCAACAGAGCTTGTCGTCGCCAAACAATGCGTTCCGTGTTGCAGGAGATGAATTCGCCTTCATCACGTACGACGAAGATCCTGTCGCCGTGTGTCAGGAAGTACTCGACAAAATTGAAAGCGGCTACAGCGACAAATCTAACCGGATTTCTTTCACCGTTAGTATTGGTATTGCACGTGCCCCAGTACATATGTTGAACAGCGATGAGCTGATTTTGAATGCCAGTCTCGCTCTCAAAGATTGTAAAAAACACCGCGATACACGGATTCAGCATTACGACACACACCTTAGTGCTTTATACCACCGTAGGACGCAGCTTATTGAGGCAATGCGAATCCAGCTAAGTACTGATATACAAGACAGCGATGAGTTGTATGTAGTGGTTCAACCGATCGTCGATATCACGAGCGACCGCTGGAATTACTTTGAAATTTTGACTCGTTGGAATAGCAATATCTATGGAAATATCTCTCCAGCGGAGTTCATTGAAGCTGCCGAACAATCAGGCCTGATTATCGAGTTAGGTGAACGGATTATTGAACTCGCGTGTATCGCAAAGCAAGAACTCGAAGCGAACCTAGGCTATAAAGTCAAACTCTCCATCAATTGCTCAGCGTATGAGCTGGTTGATTCCAACCGTTATATTAATCACTTAACCAACATGGTTGAAAAGTATCAGCACGAAGCAAAAGACTTTGTTATAGAGCTCACCGAGACCGTCTTACTCTCACAAAGTGGCCGTGAACAGATGGTACTTAACTCGTTGCGATACTTGGGTTTTAAAGTCGCACTGGATGATTTTGGTACGGGATACTCAAGCTTGAACTATATACACAATTATCCAATTGATAGCATCAAAATCGATGCTACCTTTGTGCAGAACATGCTCTCAAATACAACCTCTGAACAAGTAGTGTTTTTGATAGCGCAATTGGCAGAGCTGCTTGATGTGGATTTGATTGCCGAAGGCGTAGAAGACGATAGAGCACTACAAAAGTTAATTGAAATGGGCTGCCACTACATCCAAGGTTATTTTTACTCTCGTCCACACAGTGTTGAAGAAATCGTACACCTGATAAATGAACGTGAAGTGCGGAGTGCCTAACGTACTGAACAGACTGCTGTCATAGAATTCAAATCTAGTTAATGCACAAAGTAAAAGAGACCAAGCTATGCTTAGTCTCTTTTTGTTTTTTAAGCGAAGTACTTTATTACAGCACTGCTTTCTCTTTATCGCGTAATAGTCTATCCATTTCATCTCTGTTCGCGACAAAAGTAGCCATCTCTTTCTTAGGAACAGAACTCGCCATTGGGATATTTGCTCGCATAGCGTTAACTGGACGGCCGTATTCAATCAACTCATAGTGAAGGTGTGGCCCAGTCACTCGACCTGTTTTACCAGAAAGACCGATACGCTGGCCTCGAGAAACCTTTTGCCCTTTCTTCACCAAAATCTTACTTAGGTGTAAGTAACGGGTTTTGTATTTGCTGCCGTGCTCAACAACCACGTAGTTACCCGCATAGGGGTGTTTACGAGTCATGATCACTGTACCATCACCAGTAGAAACGACTGGTGTACCGGTTGGTACAGCAAAGTCAGTGCCGTTGTGCGGCGCAACACGCCCCGTTACTGGATGTAAACGATTAGGGTTGAAGCCAGAACTGATACGCCAACGGCTACTTACAGGGTAACGCTGGAATGCGCGCTGTAAGCTTTCACCTTTGGCATTGTAGAATTGACCATCAGTATGAAGGTAAGCGGTGATCTCGCGGCCGCGATTATAAATCTTAATCGCCTCAATTTCGTTCTTACCTGTTGGTACACCATTGATGCTTTGTGAGCGACGAACAACTTCAAATCGATCACCTGCACGAAGGTCACGTCCAAAGTTAAGTTGTTCTTTGAGTAAGCTTACGACTTGACTCACTTCCGCCGACGTTAAACCTAAACGACTCGCAGAAGAAGAAAAACTGCCTTGAATAACGCCAACTAAAGGCTCTTGGCTCCACACGCCAGGAATGGAAATATCAGTAAAGTCATAGCTACCATCACTATTCAGCTTGTAGACCACTTTATCTGCAATAGAAAATTGCAGTTCCATTTTCGCTAACTCGCCTGTCGCATCATCACGCCAGAAACGGAGCGTATTGCCCGGCTTAAGTGTATCAAGTGCCAAGTAGTTCAAATCCGTTTCCATTACTTTCATTAACGAGCTGTAACCGAAACCGAGCTGACTAAAAATAGTGCTTAGGTTGTCACCTGCTTGGATTTGATATTCGAAGTTCGGGGGAGTGACAACTTCGGCAGTTGTCGCATCAAGAATTTTTTCAACGACCTGAGATTCAGGTAGGTTCAATGCGATGGTTTTGGTTAAAGATGACTCTTTGAGAGAGTGAGAAACACCAATCGCAACTAAAACTGGCAAGGAGTATAACAGCAGCGCTCTACGACTTGTCAGATTCGGCAACCGTCTTGTAATTTCATTTGTAGACACGGGAATTACTATCTCCTTTCAAACAAGGCTCATAGCTTATGCATTCCCGAATAAGAAATCACTAGGAAATTTCGAGATCTAGCGCAGAAAATACTGAATTTTTACAGAACTCAAAAAAAATTCATCACTGTTGCATATGTAAGTTATTCCCTACACGCTGTAATGTGGATGAATTGAATTGATTTGGCGTGTCTGCCATTGCTTGATCGTCACCGTGCGCTAAATATGAAAGCGTGATAGTTGTATCACTTTTCCATTCGAGCTGAGTAAATTTCACGCGGTCACCAACAAAAATACTGTCTAAAAGTACAACTCGGCTCGGCACGGGGTCAAACTTGAACAAGCCAACATAGTTAAACGAACCGCTACCTTGTGTCGTTACAATCATCGGTGCAACAACCCATGAAACACCTTCAATCTCACGCTGACTAATCGACGCAGTTGGGACAAGTACCTGACCTTTCGTCGCACCTGCATCATAGTCACCTATCAAATAGCCGTTTTCTTTATCCCACTCATCAAGAAAAGTGACCGCACCCTGCTCGGGGACTTGGATCGTCCAAGGATTACGTGCAGTGATACCAAGCGTCTCTTGCACAATAACGTTAGTTTCTACTTCTGTTTGAGGAAACTTAGCCATGATCTCGTCATCAGACAAACTAAAACGATAAACACCCGCGATCACAACCACAACTAATAAAACGATTGGAATAAGTAGAATAAGTGGTATCGGCAGGATTTTTTTGTGAGTCATGAAAGCTTCCTTGTTTCAAGGTATAAACGAAAAGCGAGTATACCATTGTATACCCAAATGATTTCACCTCTTCAAGTGTTTCAAAATTAAACTAAACTGATTATATCCAAATAGTTTCAAGTCCAGAGCTCATAACGAGCTAGTGACACAAGCTCTGTGCTCTAGGTCTATTGGTGTATTGGGACAAATAGGTAATCACGATGACAAAAACCATTCATACATGCGAGTGCGCCTGCGGTTTAGTTGAGATCCGTTGTAAGGGAGAGCCCACCCACACGTCTGTCTGCCATTGCTTCGAATGCCAAAAACGAACTGGCAGTGTTTTTGGGGTACAAGCTCGCTTTGAAAAAGAGCACGTCACTTTAAACGGTGAAGTCACTAGCTATACCCGAATTGGCGATGATGGCAGTGAGGTTCAGTATGACTTTTGTCCATCCTGCGGCACGACAATGAGGTTGTTCGTTGCTGCATACCCAGAAATCATGATCATTCCCGTCGGTCTATTTACCGATAAAGAGTTCCACCAACCTACCGTTTCAGTCTATGAACAAATGAAACACGGGTGGGTGAGTTTCGAATGCACAACGGAACACATCTGCTAGCGGGCAATCCACGTTCACATATTTACTTTGGCTCGGACAAACACCCTATAAGTGAGATTTTTTTGAGAATGATCAATCGAGTTTTACTGTAAAGGGTTTCGTAACTCGGTGTGAGCGTTATAATCGGCTCCTAATATTTGGTGGGGGTTTATTGTGATTTCCAGACTTCCTCGTTGGGTGGAATATGGCGCGTTTCTACTAGCTCTTCTCGCGGGCTGCGTCAACGCCGTTGGTCTTCTCGGCTTTCAACACCAAGCGATAACTCATCTTTCGGGAACCGTAACTCAGCTAGGGAACAGCTTGCTAACAGGTGTGGATAGCTCCATTCACCTGCTCTTCATCGTATTTAGCTTTTTGATTGGCGCTGCCTTTAGCGGCTTTTTTATTGAAAGCAGTGCGTTAAAGCTAGGACGAAGATATGGTGTTGCACTGTGCATAGAAGGAAGCTTGCTCTTACTCAGCTTGGGCTTTTTGGTGCAAGGGGATTTGTACGGCCAATATCTAGCATCAGCAGCATGTGGATTACAAAACGCAATGATCACCACGTTTAGCGGCGCAGTAGTCAGAACCACACATATGACCGGAATCATCACCGATCTAGGGATTATGATTGGAGAGAGCTTGAGAGGTCGTCAATTTGACCGACGTAAAGCAAAATTATTCCTATTCATTTTCTTTGGCTTTTTGTTTGGCGGCGTCGCGGGAGCGGCTCTATTTACGGTATATGGTTTATATACGCTGGTTTTCCCAGCAATATTGGCTTTTTCTACAGCTCTGATTTACTGGAGTTACCTATACATACTTAGCCGTCAACAAAAAGCATAAAATTTCGATCCGATTGAAGCGACATACTTCAATCGGATTTGGCTCAATAGGTTCACACTGCAACGGTACAAGAAACGCTGAACGGCATTTTGACACTGCTAAAAACCTTAGAATAGATAAGGCTAACTGAATTTCTGGCTAAGAAGTTAGTCAGATCAAAATCACATTTGTTTACCATTTTATTATTCCAGTCACAATGCGCCCCATAATTCACTGCGCAATTCGCCTCTCGTGCTACAATTTTCTAACACACGCAACATATTCGCATACACTTAGACGTTATTTGACCAATTACCCGACAAATCGGCTGAATAACTAGATGTATTTAATGAATAGTATTGCAATGGATGCAGTTTGCGGGTACCCTCCGCAAAACTGTGATTAAATACGGATGTTTAGTGAATATTTATGTCATGGAAATGGCAAGTATTGACTAGTAGTAACACGAGACAACTATGCATAACACCACTAATGCTACTGAAGCTCCTAAGGGCAACTTTTGGATGTTTTTCATCCCTTCCCTAATTGGTCTTCTACTCTTTATGGCTCCGATCTCTTACGATGGCGGCCTAACCATTCCCGTTGCAGTGATGGCAAAAGTCATCCCAGCGGTGTTAGGCGATACCTTGATTGCTATCGTCACCAGTATCATCGCTTTCATGGCCGTTGCTTCTGTTCTTTGCAAAATTTTTAAGCCAGCTGCAATTTTACGTAATGGTTTTTTAAACGGTCTCTTCAACCCATCTCCACTTTGGCTCGTTGTTCGTTTAATCGGCGGCGCTGCCGTGTTAATGACGTTTTTCCAAGTGGGTCCAAAAGCAATTTGGGAAGAGAACACTGGCGGGCTTGTTCTTACTGGTCTCCTACCTACTCTGTTTGCCGTTTTCATTTTCGCGGGTTTACTGCTTCCGCTTCTTTTGAACTTCGGTCTTCTGGAGCTATTTGGTGCGTTACTCAGTAAAATAATGCGTCCGGTATTCAACCTACCTGGCCGCAGTGCAATTGACTGTATGGCATCTTGGTTAGGCGACGGAAGTGTTGGTATCTTGCTAACCAGCAAGCAATACGAAAATAAGTTCTATACTCAGCGTGAAGCGGCTGTTGTCGGGACCACTTTCTCAGCAGTATCGATCACGTTTAGCTTAGTTGTTATCGCTCAGGTAAAACTAGAGCACTTATTTTTGCCTTTCTACGGCGCTATCTGTCTAGCTGGTATCGTAGCTGCGATTGTCATTCCTCGCCTGCCTCCGCTTAGTCTGAAGAAAGATCGCTACATTGACGGCAGCAACCCTGATAAAGACGCAGATGCAGTGCCAGAAGGCCACACCACATTCTCTTGGGGTATGGATCTAGCTCTTAAGCGTGCTGGTCAAGTCACATCGGTTCAGTCTGTATTTAAAGAAGGCGTACACAACGCAGTCGACATGGTATTTGGCGTATTACCTGTAGTGATGGGTCTTGGTACCGTTGCATTGGTGATTGCAGAATACACACCTGTATTTGCAATTCTGGGTCAACCGTTTATCCCATACCTAGAGCTACTGCAAGTCCCTGAAGCTGTTGCAGCATCACAGACAATCGTTGTTGGCTTTGCGGATATGTTTATTCCAGCAATTTTAGCGGCCTCAATCGATAACGAAATGACACGTTTTGTTATTGCAGCAATGTCAGTAACTCAGCTTATCTACATGTCGGAAGTAGGTGCCCTACTGTTAGGCAGCAAAATTCCAGTAAACATTGTAGAGCTCTTCGTAATTTTCATTTTACGTACGTTAATCACGTTACCTGTGATTGCTGGCGTTGCTCATCTTATTTTCTAAAATCGAGACGTCAATTAACAAAGGCTCCGCATCGTCGGGGCCTTTTTTATACCTAAAACTCCGTCCACATTAGGCTTTTAGTAAAAAGCTCATAATTTACAAAGACAAAACTTCAACAAAACACCTGTCAGCACCAACAAAATTTTCATCACCTCACCTGTAAAGCCAGTTAATGCCACTGTTTGTTAAGCAATTCTTTTCATTATGACGATTTCATTAATTGAGCTCGCAAACATGATCACACTCACAAGTTTTAACGTAAATTGTCGGTTTGTTTAAATTTAGTTAAAAAAGACGACAAATGAGTTCATGTTTTTGACAAAGATGTCGATAAAAATATAACCAAACACAATAGGTTTCTCTTTACGCCCAATTCGCTCGGTTTAAAAGAGGCGAAAGCAAAGTGGAACCAACCGGGAGAATCAGAGGAAAGCTCATGAAATTCAGACATAAGGTTGTCACAGCCTCTTCATTTTTGCTGCTAATTACCGTGTCGTTATTGTCGACACAACAAGTTATGACCATCCGCTCCCAAACTCAGGAGCAAATCGACTCAAGTGTAAACGAGATATTGACCAGTGTTGGTAACACTGTGCAATCAGAAATGAATGCAAAGAAGGATCTCGCTCGCTCCATTACTGAAGTGATTGAGCTTGATCCCAGTTCACATAGCTATGTTCAAAACATACTTGAAAGACCGACGCCAAAAAGCAGCTTCCTTGCCATCGGTTTTGGTTATGAAAGTAATGGCTTTGTGATTGAAAATGACGACGGCTGGGATGCGGGTCCAGACTACGACCCACGTCAGCGTCCTTGGTTTATTGCAGCTAAGAGCAAAGGCGATTTGGTCGTAACCGATCCGTACGTCGATGCGTCTTCGAAAAACGTTATCATCTCTGTTGGTACGCCAGTAAAAGAAAATGGCCAGTTTTTAGCCGGTATGTTTTATGACCTCGAATTAACTACCCTTTCTGATCTGGTCAACCAAGTGAATCTGTTTGATGCTGGTTACTTATTTCTGATCACCGCTGATGGCACAACCATTGCTCACCCTCAAAGTAAGTATAACGGCGAGAAAGTCGGTAGCTACCTCCCGCAAATCGAACTTACGCAATCAGCACAACATGTTGAGATTGATGGCAACCGCTACATGGTTAACCTGACTCACATTCCTGGCGAGAACTGGTACGTAGGTTCGGTGATCGATGAAGCTGTTGCCTATTCTGCCGTAGGAGAGCTTCGTAACAACGCTATTATTTATTCAATCATTGCCGTGATTGCATCTATTATCGCCCTAACTCTGTTGATTCGCACTCTCATGCGTCCTTTGGACACGCTAAACAATGCGATTAAAGATGTAGCATCAGGGAAAGGCGACCTTACACAACGCCTCGAAACAGATACTGACCAAGAGTTTTCTGAGCTTGCCACAAACTTCAATACGTTCATGGAGAACTTACAACAGCAAATCATTGAGTCGAAACGTATTTCTGATCAAATTTTAAACGGAACTCAAATCACCGCTGAGGGCGCAAAAGACTCGGCAGGCGCAATTCACACTCAGCTGCAAGAGCTAGAACAACTTGCTACCGCGATGCATGAGATGTCTGTCACCGCGACAGAGGTTGCTAATAATGCGCAAGGTGCGGCAAGTGCAGCTAAAGAAGCCGACCAAGCAACGGTTGAGGGGTCTTCTATCGTTGGTGAATCGACACAAACGATAAACATGCTTTCCGATAGCATTGACCTTGCAGTCGAAGAAGTACAAGTGTTGGAATCTGCTACCGCCAATATCGAAACGATTCTAAAAGTCATCAACGATATTGCGGACCAAACAAACTTACTCGCGTTGAATGCCGCAATCGAGGCTGCACGTGCGGGAGAATCTGGCCGAGGCTTCGCCGTTGTTGCAGATGAAGTACGTACACTGGCACAACGTACTCAAGAGTCGACAACAGAGATTCGTACTATGATTGAGCAACTACAATCTGGCGCTTCATCTGTGGCAAATGCCATGCATCAAAGCAAAGGTAGTGCTATAGAGGCCGTTGAAAAAGCGGGTTTAGCAAATAGTGCGTTACAACGCATTCGTGACGCGATTCAGCGTATTTCCGATATGAACTTGCAAATTGCCTCAGCAGCGGAAGAGCAAAGCCTTGTCGCTGAAGAGATCAACAACAATACGGTGAATATTAAAGACCTATCGACTCAAGTCGCCGAATCGGCAAATCGAACCAACGACGCGATGCAGGCGCAACAAGAAGATGTACATAAACAAGATCAAATCTTAAATAGATTTACTGTCTAACACTCATCTAAGCAAAAACAGCGAGCACCGGCTCGCTGTTTTTGTTTTTAACCCTCAACCCTAGTATTGGTCGATGTTACATGTGCCATGTTGTTGCTATTAAGCTCAACATTACAAGAACGCCGACTATGTGCCCTTTCAAGTTTAATTGAACTCGACATGGATATAGCGATCATTAGAACGGCGATAATAACGGTCGTCCACTTTTAGATAAGTGAAATCTCCAATCTTTATGTAGGTACTATTCCGAGGAATTCGGTCATGGTAATAGTAACTGCGCCTTGGTCGTCTGGTCTCCACATAAATAACGTCACGATGTTTGTGTTTATGCTTGTGCTTGCGCTTGTGTTTATGATGGTGGTGATGAGCATGATGGTGATCGTACCGATGTCCATGCTTATGCTTCGGGTCAGCCACCGCTTCTGTACTCAACACACCTAAAGACAACATAACGCCAACCATGGCAAAAGATAATTGCTTTGACACAACAGAGCCTCTTATTCATATCAACATCGATATAATAGAAGGGTGAATCACTGTACATGTCAGCCTTTCGCTAAGGAGTTTTACTAAAAAGTCAGCGCTAACCGTGATTATCAGAGAAACGTCAAACATCACAAATGCTGATGACTTCGAGTGGCCTGGGTTCGGCTATGAATACAAAAAAGCCGCCCGTTTGACTACGAGCGGCTCAGTTTTTAAATAAGCTAGCGTGATTTTATACTGCTTGGGCAAACAGCAAGAAACAGCCGAATAGGAAGATCATGCTCATTCCCATTGCGCCGCCACCAGCTTCATAAATATTGTCATCTTCTACCGGCACTCGGCGCACTTTCATGGTCATTGATAATGGGACAAAGACCGCGAGAAACACAAGAATAATCCCCGCGTAGCTGAGAATAGCTAGGAAGTGTTCTGGCGCAAATACAGCACCTAATAGTGGTAGCACAAAAGTAGTAACAAAAATCACTGGCTTACTTGCTTTCAGTAGGTCTGCATTTTGATCATATAGCGCCATTGCAACACCTAAGAACGACGTTAGCAGTGCCAAACCAGTAAACATGGATAGGATGAACTCTAAGCCCTCGTATTGCTGACCTAGTACCGAGATCAACTCTGTTACGTTGGAGTATTGAACAAGCTCATGAGGTGGTAGATTGCCGACAACCGCTAACAACCATAATAGGTAACAAACAAGCGGAATAGTTGAGCCCACGATAATCATATTACGCAGCTGTGTTTTACTCGCTTCTTTGTTGTAAGTTACAAGCGATGGGATCACGACCATAAAACCGAAACTGGTGAAAAGCACTGAACTGGTTTTGATAAGTGCCATTTTATCGTCGCTCACAACCTCATCAAGTCCTTCAAACGAGACGCTTGGTGCAAGCGCAAAAAGTGTCAGGATCAGCGCTACGATCATGCCTAGGAACAAACCGCGATTCAGCTTATCTACTACCCCTGTACCTGCCGAAACAATGATACCAACTAAAAGAGTAAAACCGACTTGGCTTGAGATCGTAGATGTTGGAAGCCCAATTGAGGCTGTTACTTTTTGTACCAGATCACCCGCACCAATGATGTAAGCCATTAATAGACAAACTAACAGGGCGTAAAGCAAGCTGTTGGTTACCAACTGGCCTCCTTTACCAAGCGTTTCGCGAGCAATTGCATTCATGCTCACACCACCACCTACTTTGCAACTGGCTTCAAGAAGGAGCAGCGCAGCATAAGTCGTTCCAGCCCAGATGAACAACATAAGAAGAGTGCCCCAAAGGAGGCCAAATTGAGCAAGCACCATTGGTATAGCAAGCATACCAGCGCCAAGAGCAGTACCTGCAACGATCAGGGAGCTGCCGACAAGTTTTAGGTTCACGGTTAATACCTCTAAATTCAATCCGTTAATTTCTCGCCAGTTGTGCTTTATCTAAAGCACACAACAAAACGCTCCGACTTAGTCAAAATTTGGTTACAAGAGCACTATGTTACAAGAGCCCTGTATGGCTAAGAAAACACGCAACAAAAGGTGGTTAATCATTTGCACATGAACACTTGAGAGTCGTTTTTGGCGATGTCATCGTTGATGAAATGTGCGCAACTTTGGGTTCGAAGCAAAATTGTTCATCTTAATTCATCAACCCCATTCGTTATGAATGGATTTGGTTCGAAAAGATTGTAAGGCATAAGCAGGACGATTGAAAAGCAAAAGGTCAATCTTATAGCGATATATTTTAACAACTCTTATCTTTTACCTAAGATGTGTTGTTTTTTTCGTCACTAATTAGTCTTTTATCGCTTAAAGAGAAGGAAGAACGTGCTCAATGGCTCAATTTGGCTGGGTGTACAGATTAATTTACAGTTTAAGTGAAGGTGTTAGATTCCAAGGACGTAGCCTAGATCGGACAATATCGCTATTATTCGCTGCGTACCGACACTGTTCGGTTCACATACCTCTAAACACTGATTTACGGTTCGAAAATATAGGTAAATGAGTGTCCGAATGCTGGGTGTGGTTCCCCAGCATTTGCATCCTTTCTTTTAGATGTCATCAATTGATCGAAATTGCGTAAATCTTGTATCGCCCGACTTTACGACTGTGTTAATACGCTTTATCTAGCGCGCCAATGATATAAGTTAACACTGGAATACCCATATCGGCGACCTGCTTCTCAGTCTCACTCATATTTTCATGCGCGATCCGCAGCTCTACTTCACTTATCGATTCTTTGTGAAGGTAAAGCTCTTTGTAGTTCATCAATC
The DNA here is from genome assembly GCF_033340155.1 of Vibrio sp. 1562. Classification (NCBI taxonomy): domain Bacteria; kingdom Pseudomonadati; phylum Pseudomonadota; class Gammaproteobacteria; order Vibrionales; family Vibrionaceae; genus Vibrio; species Vibrio sp. 1562. The sequence goes on along the minus strand of NZ_JAWOVY010000006.1, from coordinate 249,730 downwards.
GCTGTTGTGACTGTTGAATCAGTGTCACAACATTCTCTTTAGTCTCACGATGTTGCTGATCAATTTCACTAAATAAATGATCTAAAATGCGTTGCATTTTGCGAATAGAAGCTTTCGTTTCTATTGATTTGTATGATTGATACTTTTCCATTGAGTTAATAACTGACTAAAATATTTACGTTTTTATAAGACAGTTATTTTTATACTGATTGCAAAGCAGGTAAATATGTGGTGGTTAAACTGGTCCACTTCTTGCTACGTTTAGGTCAAAACTGTCCTTTCAGGAGAGCACATGCAGGTAGACCCTATAATTCAAGCACTGATCGCAAGACGAAAATCGAATGGCCTCTCCCGTGAGCAAATGGCAAACATCGCTGGAATGAGCGTAAAAACATATCAAAGGATCGAGCGCGGAGAGTCCGATCTTAAACTCTCACAATATCGTGCCATATTGCGTTCGCTTCATTTGACTGACCTAGATATTGCTTTAGATGTACGTGATGTTCAGCATGTCACAGCAAATGACCTAACGGCCGTGGCGAGATTGCTCTCACCGGAAGCTCAGTCCCTGCTCGTTCGCCTATTATCGTTAGTCCTTGAACAAAAGAACAAGAAAGGTGATTAACGACATTGCTCATACCCAAACGATGAATGCCCTGTTGAGCGTTGAAACATGAATCGTTTAGACAAAAATAAAACTCGTCAAATGACGAGTTTTATTCTTTATATCAGTCCGTTACTCTAGGCTTTTCAATTCCGATGTATCAACGCCTTTTATTGCATCTTTCGCCACTTTATCAGGATCAAAGACATCACGTTCTTCATATGAATTATCAATCATGCCTTGTCCTATCGCGGTTGCCTGCTTTTGTAACTTGTTACCCTCTACCTCACCAGCATCCCAGCCTTGCCGATAATCTGAGTCGGTTTGATACCTTGTTTCGTCCTTAATATAGTGTTCAAAATCATTCCCTGCCTCTTGCATACCACTATGCCGACCGTCATGAAAGCCTTGGATATAAGCTTCATCATAACCGCTCTCTTTTAACGCGCTGTCACTCGTACCACAGCCTGAGAGGAGAACAAAAAATAGCGAAACGAATACCTTATGAAACATATTTAGGCCTCAAAGCTTTCAAATAAATTAATCATAGTTCGCGATTTCAACTTCTGCTTACTTCAGGCTATTAGATAGCATTGTGACTCGACGAAGCCTGTGAACTTGAGTCCCTACAGTGAGTACAAAGCTGGACAAAGCATCACACCTACTGATAAACATTATACTCAACGCGCGTTTAATACTTCCATCGCAAGTGCTTCATCATCTTGCTCAGCCAAACCACTGATACCAATTGCACCGACGACTTTCCCCTCTTGTTCTACAGGTACACCACCCATAAAGCCTGTGATCTTCGGGTCAGTCCAATAACTCAACTGCTTACCCGTCTCACGAGCCCAAGCACCCAGATTGCCGCTAGGCTGACAGTCTCTAGCCGAGGTGTAAGCTTTGTTATGTGCCAACAAACCTGCTTGCACACTCACATCATCCATTCGGGCAAAACCGAGCAATTCTCCATGTGTATCAACCACGGCAACCGCAATGTTCTGCTTGCGAGCAGTCGCAATTTCCAATGCCGTTTGAATCAGAGTTTGAACTTGTACGTATTTCATTTTTCTCTCCTACGGGATCTCATGACCAAGGGTTTTCTCGAACAAGCCATACCAATGGCTACGTGATAGCGTGACGTTCTCTACTTGAGCACAAGCGCGAATACGCTGTGGGTTTGCAGTACCAATAACAGGCTGAATTTGGTTTGGATGACGCGTCAGGAAGGCTAAAACAATCGCCTCAGACGACACGCCATATTCAGCTGCTAGCGCCATTACCATCTCCGCCGTCTGTCTGGTGTTGTGATCATCAGAATGTAAGCCACGCTCTGAGAATCTTCCTTGCGCCATACTGCCCCACGCTTGCAGTTGGATATTGTGCCTACGGGCATGTTCCAGTGTTCCCGCAACGTAGTCAGATGCGGACGAAGGAAGCCCCATACCTTGCTTGATGAAGTCAGACTTAGCCAGACTCATTTCCAACTGGTTCGCCACAACAATTTCGCCCGTTGCTTGTTGAAGAAGATCAATTTGAGCACTGTTCATGTTAGAAACACCGAAGTGGTTAACTTTGCCAGCTTGTTTCAGTGCTTGGAGCGCTGTGCCCAGTTCTTCAAATTCAACCAGAGGATCAGGACGATGCAGCATCAAAACATCAAGGTTTTCCACGCCAAGGCGCTCAAGAATGCCCTCAACAGAAGCCGTCACCCATTTGGCAGAGAAGTCATACTGCTTAACACCTTGCTCATCTCCTAGACGGATGCCGCACTTGGATTGCAGATAAATTCGCGCTCGTAAGGTTGAGTCATTGGCTAAGATGCACCCAAACACTTCTTCTGCCTTACCGAATTTGTAGATATCCGCATGATCAAAGAGATTGATGCCAACCTCTAATGCAGCCTCGACAGCGGCATAAGCTTGGTTTTCATCTTGGGCGGTTAATGGGTTGCGATTCCACTCCCCTCCAAGTCCCATACAGCCGAAGACCAAGCGGCTAACGTTAGGTAAGGTTTTGGCGAGCGGTAGTGTTGGATTGTTCATCGTTATTCTCACTTTTCCGATTTCTGCATCTTCAATTTCTTAAGTTAACTCTAACCATCTTACCGTTCGTAAAAATTAGTTTAATACCGTAAAATCGAATTCATTATCCTCGCTACCGAACAATTAAAGCGAACAATAAAGACGAGCAATCAAGATGGCAGATTATAAGAGAATCGAAAAACTGATGCTGTTTGCTGAAGTGGCTCAAACACTTAACTTTTCTAGGGCAGCGGAGCAACTTGGCATTTCTAAAAGTTACCTGTCGGAACAAATCAAGCGCTTGGAATCGGAACTCGCAACGCCTTTGATTGTTCGAACCACACGCAGCGTGAGATTGACGGCAGAAGGTGAATCGATCTTTGCACAAGCGGAAGATCTCAAACGCCGCGTAATGGAAATGGAAAAGAGTTTAAGTCAGCGATCTGAACAAATAGACGGTCTGATTCGTCTTACCGCTCCCAAGATGTTTGCTGAAGCGGTGCTGCATGATTTGTGCGTAGCGTTTCGCGCTTTACATCCAAACGTAGAGTTCGAGATCCTTTCTAGCTATCAAGCGTTTAATCTGACAGAAACCAGCGTTGATTTTGCGTTTCGAGCGACAAGAACGCCGCCAGAGAATATGATTGCTCATCACCTTTTGGACTACCACCACTGGCTGGTTGCCTCTCCTCAGTATCTGCAAGAAGAAGGTACGCCGGAGACATTAGATGATTTACAAGAGCATCAATGCTTAACCACATTGCATCAAAAAGAGTGGCCGTTAAAAACGGGAACAGTTCAAACCCAAGGTTGGCTTTCAAGCAATGAAAACCGCTTACTCAAAGAATCAGCCCTGTCTGGCAATGGCATTGCTCGGTTAGCAAGTTACTTTGTCGAACAAGACGTTGAGCACTGCCGTCTAGTGCAGGTTCTATCGGAAGAAACCGACCACCAGCACAACGCGGTTTACTTGGTGTACCCACAACTTATCTATCAATCGGCGAAAACCAGAGCCTTCATTGAATTTGTGAAGCAGCACTTTGCTCAATAACTAAAGTAGTTAATCCGCTGACCACACCGAGCGAATATCTGGCCAACCCCAGTTAGTAAGAGCGACGTCTTCTAAAACACCTTGGAAACGCAAAGTTTGTGTATGGTGGAACATGGGTGCAATCCAGTATTCGCTGATCAACGTCGATGCAATTGGCTCCAATGCATTAAGGTAGTCCTCAAGTGGAACGAAAGATCTGACTCTCTGTAGTTGTTCATCCAACCATTGTGCGTTCTTTTCTCCCAAAGTGTGGAATAGCACAGCGTTGCTGAAGAAGTTCGTGAACGCTGAGGCATGACGATTATCATCTAGGTTTATGTTCGTCACGACCATCGTCTCATTTAGCTCACCATTCTTAGCTTTCTCGTTCAGCTCACGATAGGAATACATAACAATTTCTACTTTACTGCCAACACTCGCCAAACGATTAGAAATAGCCCGCGCACAGCGACGCAACGCGGTATAGTTATATCCTGCTATCGTAATGTGTTTAGGTAACTTAAGCGGCTCACTAAACGGACGGAGCACTGGCTTCCAACCTGGTAGCAGGTTATAAGCGGGTATACTCCCAAATACAATATTCTCGCGGCGCATCACTTCGGCCAAGTGCTCAGGTTGAATTAGCTCACTAATATAACGGCGCTGCGCTAAAGAGAGTTTGTGCTTAGCGTGCTGATTAAATAAGGCGAATAAGCAACCATCTTCTATTCGACTACGCTTGCTCGCCGATGAGTTTTCTCGGTTTTGCGTCGACATATAGTGTCCACACAAATCCTCCTCGGGCGAAGCATCCCTTTGCAACGTATTTGCTGCCAATGACGGGTTCTCCATTTGCTCGTCATTAACAATCCAGATAGTCACCAAATCCGTTAGAACTCTACATGCATAGTAACCATTAAATGCTTGCAGTTTTAAACGACTTTCATTGTGCTCGACAACAGAGAATGGGCCACTTCCGACCACCAGCTTGTTATTCGCTACGTTAACTTGGCTTACTGGTTGAATGCCGTATTTCACTCCAGAAATAAGTCCAGCAAAGCCCAAGTCAGCTCGATTAAGCTTAAAAACAACTTTCAATGGCGTTGGCGCAGTAATGTTAGCAACATGTGCCAACTCTTTTTCGTAATACTGTAGTGAACTCAACTTTGCAAACAAGCTAACCACTGTTTCTGCATCAATGGAATTACCATTATGAAAAGTCAGACCTGGACGAAGGTAGAAAGTCCATTCGTAGGTGTCTTCGTCATAACGCCAGTGATGTGCGAGTTCTGGTTGCACTTTCCCATTGTGATCACTCGAAACTAAGCAACAATAGATTTGCCTTAATAAGAAACGTTCGCTGCTACGCTGAAGTTGATGTGGAACGACGCGCTCAAACATTCGCTTATAGGTTAATTGAATATTGAGCTGTCCTTCTTGCACAGAAGCACCAGACGTTGTTTTTAACAAACGGCCAAATGCCATTTCGTCTTCATCTAATATCGCCAGTGCTTTTTCATACTTGCCTAACTTGATACGTTCAAGAGCCAAGCTCTCTTTTAAAACGTCTAACTCCATATTCAGAATAAGAGTCGATCGTTGGTTCCGCCCAGCTTTCGGGTGCCAGCTCAACCACGCCTTCTGCTGCATCTGCGTTAGCAGGCTACGAGCATGCCGAGAAGAAGTGAACATGATGTCGGCAATGTCCTGTAACGTGGTTTTTGTTTCATCACCAACGCTAAACGAGAGTAATCGTTGGTAATAGCGAAACAAATTGAGATCAGACACTGAATCAACCTTAGATCTGTGAAGTTTGTGGATAGGAATAGTTTACTTAAGTTGGCGGTAATAAAATAAGAAAACTTCCTAATTATCTGTTCCCCTTTTCCACAATTAACCTCCAAATTCGGCTTTAAAGCCCCATATATTTACGTTATTAGGAAAAAAGCCAACAAAAGCACTCTCTTTTTTATATCCCCTTTTATACACATAATTTACTCGTCAGCTAAAGGAGGAAAAAATGAAGAAGCCAATGATGGCGTACTTTTTTCAGCAACGCCTAGCTCAATCGAGTAATAAAATAGAAGTGATGACTCTGGTTTATCTTAACGATATGTTCCAGTGGTCATAGCCTAACCTCAAGCAGAACTTAGCTCCTGATACTACACCCCCACTTCGTTGTATCTTAAGTTCTGCTTTTTCATCTTTTGCACTCTAATACCTTATTGCAGGTTACTAAAAGTTAACTAGTTGAAACACCGCAAAACAGAGTCTACATTGAAGTCTCATCCCCCAATCGCTTTGTTGAGAAAGGGGCATTCATGGATATACACCATCAATTCGGGAGTCAATATGGCAACTTCAGTGAAACTTAAAGCGGGCGACAGCTTCCCTCATCTTCAAGCCACTTTGCTAGATGGTTCAAACGTAACGTTGGGTCAGCCGCAAGGTGATGCGACTTGGCAAGCAGTATTCGTTTATCGTGGTAAACACTGCCCTCTTTGTACTAAGTACCTCAACGAGCTTGAGAGTTACAAACAGGCTTTCGCTGATGCTGGCGTCGATATTCTTGCCGTTTCTGGCGATTCAAAAGCACAACTAGAGGGGCATCTAGAGAAACTCGAAATCAGCTTCCCTATCGCTTACGGCCTGACCGAAGAACAAATGAAAACGCTAGGCTTGTATGTATCTATTCCTCGATCTGAACAGGAAACCGATCATAATTTCGCAGAACCAGGTCTGTTTGTGGTGAATGAACACGGCGACTTACACGTGGTGGATATTTCAAACAACCCGTTTGTTCGCCCTGAGCTTGGCGCGCTATCACGCGGATTGGCATGGATTCGCGATCCAAACAATAACTACCCTATCCGTGGCACATTGGATTACTAATATCTTCTACACCCAAGTAAACTTTCTATCCTTAAATAAGCTAGGATTCTTGCCTTAGTGAGAATAACTTGGAATACATATCAGATCCGTGAGATCTGATATGTATCAACAAGTTGGAAATAGAGTCCTTGTTCATTATACAACGCCTTGATGAAAAACAAGATCAGTGAAGCCCAGGCTCCCCTCAAACAACGTTAGTTATTTACTTCTAAGTCACTTTCACGATAAATACATGAAATTAAAACTAAAAACTTAGACTTAACGGATATATAAATCATAACGGTACCTACACAAGTAGTTGGCTAGCGATTATTATCCTATTGCAACTCAAAATTGTGCAAATCTAATAATTCATACCATAAATGAAAACATAGATACCGTAAGAGACAAAATAAAAGCAAACGATTAAATTACCAATAAAACACCGTTCAATTAAAATAAAAAACATTTCACTTTATAAAAATGTAATTAATCGTTATTTGCAATCACACATCTTAATTGAGAAATACAGTATGAATAAAATCTCTTTACTTTATATGGCCGTTTGTATCGGATTAGTTGGATGCGGTTCAGGAGGAAGCGACAACGATCCAGCAAAAGATATACATCCCACCATTTCAAATCCGGAACAAGTCAACGCAATGACGGTGGACAAAGGTCATTTCTATTGTTCTGTAAACCAACAAAAACTGGAACACGGAGGGACATCTGCAACTATGTCCTACCTGATTGAAAAGAAAAGAAATTCTACGGTTGTCGACGATTATGAATGTACCGAATACGGTTTAAAGAAAGGTGAGTCAATTATCGTCACTAAAAGTGCAATTGATAACTTTTCATACTCAAAACATTATAAAAGCACGAAGAAGAATGACATTAATAGGTTTAAAATCATCTACCCTACAGGGCTTACGACTCCGATTAATAAAGATTATGAAAAAATTACGATCACGTATAATACGGAGAGACCTGACGTTAACATTAAGATAATTCAATATTTTGACGAAAGGTCTAAATTATATACCATCAAAAAATATGAAAGCCACGTTAACGACAACTCACCAATAGGTTTAGTTGAGAAAGAGGAATTCGATAAATATTCCGATTTTGAAAAGAAACTGGAATTAAATAGTGCTTTTTTAAATTCAACTGAAGTGAGTGATTTATTCTACAACTTATTAAGTATGATAAAATAATAACTAAAAATCAAAAACTTAAAAAGTACGATTATGCTCAAGTAGCTTCGATATGCCTGACTCGAAAGAGTACGTTGTTTTACGAAACAAATTACGATTTGAATGAAGCACATCTAAGTTACTTGGGTATAAACGGCGATGTATTGTTAATCAGCTTTCAAAAGAGAGTGACGTTTGCGATTAACTACTTTGGTCTTAACGAAGCTCAATTTGATGCTTTTCAGACCAAATTCGCAAATCATCAAGAATCTTAAGTGCGGTACGGCCGAACTCTGTTAGTTCATAGCTGACTGCAATTGGGCGGTCGCTGATCACTTTACGCACCACCATACCTTCCGCTTCTAGCTCTTTAAGACGTTGGTCGATCATCTTTTTACTTGCACCGCCTAGCATGCGTGCTAAGTCATTGAAACGAACTGGGCCGTCTTTCAAATGATAAATCAGAGAACCTTTCCATTTACCACCAATTAAACGCATCCCTTTCTCGATAGCACATGGCTCCGCACATACGTTCGCCACTGACTTACGACCTTTGCTATCTACACTGATTCTGCTTTCCACAATACACCTCAAGATACGCACCTAATCTAGGTAACGAAAAGTAAGCTAGATACATTTAGTGCTTTAGAGTAATAAAAACGTCACCTCGCCGCAAACAAATAAAAATGGACCGCGTACAGCAGTCCATCTCAATTCATCATTCAGTTCGCACTATCTTTCTAAAAGGATTAGAAGTTTTCGTTAATGTGAGCTTCGAAACGAACAAAATCGTTTTCGATATCTGCGTTCTTCATCACATCATAACAAGCGAATGTAGGTAATGCTGACATACCAAAGAAGCGGAAGTTAGCGTGCATGTGGAACATCAAATCGTCCACGCCTTTACCTTGGAATAGGTATTCGTTCTCATCATCAAACGATTCTTCTGGCGCGTTGAATGTCAGTGACAGCATGTATTTGCTGTTGGTTTGAGTGCCGCCTGTACCATAGTTTTTCTTTGGTTCTTCTGCGCTACGGCCATCGAATGCACATAGTGCGCCGCCCATACCCGCAGTAAACACGTCGTCCATGTATTTTTTGAATGACCAAGGCACAGACATCCAGTTGATTGGGCTTTGGATGATCACGCGATCAGCCCACTCAAAGTGTGCGAGTTGCTCATCTACGTTGATCTCATCTTGCATTGTCACAACGCGAACCTCATGGCCTTTTGCTTGCAGAAACGTCTGTGCTTTGTCGACAAGAGAAGCATTTAGACGACCTTCTGAATATGGTGATGGTTCGTGTGCATTGATGATCAGTACGTTGCTCATGGGATTACCTTTAAATAAGTTCACAAGATGACGCAGTAACCATTGTGCGTCGGATGTGGTTTATTATGGTAACCTAGAAATATAGTGCAATTAGTTAACTTTTAGTAACCTACTTAATTTTTTATTATATCACTGTTTTTAAAACATATATTTTTTCAATTTTTTATTCATCGTTATTTTACGATTAATTTTTTCATCGAGTTGTTGCATCTTCCACAGAGCAGGCGTACACTTTATCGCAATTCGACGATTAACTATTAAGGCCAGCGAATGAGTGATAAGTGCAAGGACACGTGCGAAGTTGTTTTTCAGACAACACAACAACAGCTCGAGAAAGAACAAACTCTCGCAGCGCAAGCAAAAGCTTTGTCGCATCCAGCACGTTTGCGCATTCTGCATATCCTGCACACGCTCGATACCATGGGCGGTTGTTTGAACAGTGATTTGGTTTCTGAACTGGGTCTTGCGCAATCTACTGTTTCCGAGCACTTGCGTATTCTCAAGCAAGCAGGCTTTATCAGCGCCGAGCCAAACCCACCTAAGGTGTGTTACCGCATTCAACGCGACGCGTTTGATCAGTTCAATCTAGGCTTTTCCAAGTTATTTGATTAATTCCCTTTGCACGCTGGTCAGGCGTGCAGAGATAAACTATACCTTTAACTATCGCCTTTCGACGATAAACGAATAAGAGAACACTATGACTACTCAAGTTTTAAATAGTGCCAGCGACAAAATGAGCTTCTTGGACCGTTACCTAACGGTGTGGATTTTTGTGGCAATGGCAATCGGTGTAGGTATTGGCGCAGCATTCCCTCAAGTTGCTGAGTGGAATGAGTCAATGTCAGTCGGCAGCACGAACGTACCGCTCGCGATTGGTTTGATTTTGATGATGTACCCGCCGCTAGCAAAGGTGAACTACAACCTGCTAGGTACAGTGACGAAAGATAAAAAAGCGATCACGCTGTCTTTAGTCATGAACTGGATTGTCGGCCCTATTTTAATGTTCATCCTTGCATTGACTTTCCTAGGTGATCATCCGGGTTACATGGTTGGTATCATTCTGATCGGTCTTGCTCGTTGTATTGCCATGGTATTGGTATGGAACGATATCGGTGGTGGTAACAAAGAATACGGCGCAGCCCTAGTTGCGTTAAACAGCGCTTTCCAAATCGTAACTTACAGTGTGATGGCATGGTTGTTTATCACTGTGTTGCCACCAGTCTTTGGTTACGAAGGTTTCGTAGTTGATATCTCGATGATGGACATCGCGGAAAGCGTTCTTATTTACCTTGGTATCCCATTCCTAGCGGGCTTCCTAAGCCGCAAATGGCTGGTCGCTGCGAAAGGTGAACAATGGTACAACGACGTATTCATCCCACGCATTTCACCAATTACGCTTATCGCCCTGCTTGCGACCATCGTGCTGATGTTCAGCTTGAAAGGTGAAATGATTCTTGAACTGCCAATGGATGTATTCCGTGTAGCAATTCCACTGGCTATCTACTTTGTGTTGATGTTCTTTGTCAGCTTCTTCGTTGGTAAGAAAATGGGCATTGACTACGACAAAAACGCGTCGATTGCTTTCACGGCAACAGGCAACAACTTTGAATTGGCAATTGCGGTTTCTATCGCGGTGTTTGGCCTAAACTCAGACCAAGCTTTTGCTGGTGTCATTGGTCCACTGATCGAAGTGCCTGTGTTGATTGCTTTGGTGAATGTAGCATTGCGAATGAAGGCCAAATATTATGGCTAACCTAAAAAGCACAAAAAATACAAAAGCGGTAAAACATTAACTCACTACCGTTTTAATATACTCGCTGGGCGTTAGGCCGAACTTACTTTTAAAGCGTTGGCTAAAACGCCCCTCTGACTGATAACCACACAACTGTGCTAGCAGCGCAACGTTATACGAGCCATTTTGCATCAAGTAAAGTGCGTGATTTAGGCGCACTTCTGCCAATACTTCACGATACTGGGTACCTTCTTGTTTCAGTTTGCGTATCAATGTTGCTCGGCTCATAGCAAAGTGCCCCGCGACCATGTCTAATGGATGCTCCTCCCCTGGAGAGCGCGATAAGTAACGACTAAGTTTCTGACTAAAAGAGATATGTGAACTCGAGAACAACCGATGCAATAACCCTCTCTCAGCTAGCTGCTGATATAGACCCATAATCCAATAGCGTTGTGTCGCTTCACTTAAGCTTTCCCGCTCAAACGAAAACAAAGCATTTAACGTCGCTTGCAATGCTTTATCTATCTCAACAACGGGTACATAGTTTCCTAATGCGTTGCTCATGCTTAGCTCCAACATTTCATCGCTAGGCACACAGTGAAAACTGAACATTCGAGAAAGAAATCGCCCTTGTAGAGGAAGATTTTCAAAATTTAGGGATGCATTTGCTTCACAAAGCATGATATTTGGATGATGGATGTCGAGTACTTCGTCTTTCCAGAAAAGATGTTTACTCCCCTTAACAATCTGAATAAGGCTTGGGGAGTGAACCCTGACATTACGAAGCTTCTGCTGCTGCTCCGCACGAAACAGCGTAACCTGATATTGGTGACCCATTCTCTCCCCTTATATTCAATTATCGCGTGTAAGTCGTGGTTAATGTCGCTTTACCCAAAGCAACACTATTCAAAGTAAACCCTACAATGGCTGGTGGCGTGTTTTCATCCAAATTCAGTTCTTCAGTTGGCAATGCCCACACCGTAAACTGGTAACGATGCATCCCATCATTCTTTGGAGGACACGCGCCGCCGAACCCCGTTGTGCCGTAGTCAATACGAGATTCTTTGCCGCCTAACTTGTTCATATCAATGCCTCGAGGCAGCTCGCTAACGGTGGATGGAATATTAAACGCTATCCAATGCCAAAAACCACTGCCTGTTGGTGCATCGGGGTCATACACGGTGATCGCAAAACTTTTTGTGCCCTTTGGAGCTTCTTTCCACATCAATTGTGGTGATTGATTCCCGCCATCACATCCCCAACCAGAGTATTCAAATGTCTTCGCCATCGGGTGGCCTTCTTGAATATCTCTACTCACGAGTTCAAATGCATGGGTAGAACCGACCGCAAAAACACTCAATACCAAAACTGACTTGTATATCGCTTTCATGTTTTTCTTCCTTTCAATGAATTCAACACTAGTCTAAATACCCAGCAGTCCGAATCTTTGTCAGTAAGTATCAAAAACCACAAAATAATCTATAATTTTGACACTTTAAGATTCTAACACAAACTTCTTACTCTCTTAATTGCACTTGGTTTATGCTAATTAATCGCTCACGGAATAAGGAAGGAAAATGGAATTGGATATCTACGTGGTGGACGCCTTCACCGATACGCAATTCAAAGGCAACTCAGCAGCGGTGGTACCGTTAGAGGAATGGCTAGCCCCAGAATTGATGCAAAATATCGCGACAGAAAACAACTTGTCGGAAACGGCTTTTCTAAAATCCATTGGCGCAAACCGATATGAGATTCGTTGGTTCTCTCCTATAACTGAAATCGACTTTTGTGGACACGCCACACTGGCCTCGTCGTTAGTGCTGTTTGATGAGCTTGGCATTAATGGCACGATTGAATTTCATACTCTGGAAGTAGGAACCCTCACCGTAGAGAAGAATGCGCAAGGTAAGATCGAGATGACGTTCCCTGCTCGTCCTCCAAAAGCCGTTTCTGATATTCCCTCGGCATTGATTGAAGGCCTAAGTTGCGATGTGGAACGCGTACTGCTTAGCCCTCAAGCGTATTTCGTGGTGGTCGGCAACCAGCAGGAGGTACTTGAGGTTCAATACCGTTCAGAGCACCTCAAGACACTCGCTCCTTACGATGTGGTCATTACCGCGAAAGGCGATCAACAAGACTTTGTATCTCGTTACTTTTGGCCTGCAAATGGTGGTGACGAAGACCCCGTAACTGGCTCGATTCACGCTGGATTAGCACCGTTCTGGACAGAAGAATTAGGCAAGACGTCACTGGTCGCTTACCAAGCTTCTCAGCGCGGAGGTATTTTGCACTGTGAAGTTACTGGCGAACAAGTAAGAGTATCTGGCGACGGCGTGCTCTACATGAAAGGCCAGATTTTTGTTTAAATGATATTCATGTAATCAACTTAAAAGAGCCAAGTAAAGCACGGCTTCAGCAGGATAAAGCCAGTTTCAATAATTAATCAATTGATGAATATTGAAGGAATTAACTTCCTAGCCGGACAAAACTGACTCACGTTACACTGAATGCAGTCCCATACTCTTCTATAGCTTGATACGAGTTCGAGCTCACCTTCTTAGAGGAAGCGTCGCATGATGAAGCGAATCATTCTTGGCACCCTAGCCCTGACTCTTTTAACTGCTTGTTCCAAAGATGACGGACAGCAAGCCCTTGGCACACTAGAACGTGACCGCGTAACTTTTACTGCCACCTCTAGCGAGATAATTCGTGCCCTACCCATCAAGGAAGGCAGCCAAGTCACCGAAGGAGAAGTGCTGGTTCAGCTCGATACAAAGAACCAAGAAGCCGTTTTAGCTCACGCCGTAGCCGAACAAGCCAAGGCTGACGCCTATCTTTTGAAATTGACTAATGGTGAGCGACCAGAAGACATTGCCGCAGCGCAAGCACGTGTTGCCAGAGCGGAAGCTCAATTGGTTGAAGCGCAAAAGAACTACCAACGTAAAGCGGAGTTAGTTCGCAAAAAACTCATCAGCCAATCAGAGAAAGACACCGCTTTAGCAGCCAGAGATTCTGCCCGTGCAGAGCTAGACTCCTCACAAGAAGAGTTCAGCAAACTGACCGCTGGCTCTCGCCCTGAAGATATTGAACAAGCGAAAGCCGCACTCATGGCAGCAAAAGCCGATGTGGCACTGCAAGAACAGAAACTGGCAGAACTCACCATCACGGCCACGCGAGATGGCTTGTTAGATAACCTACCGTTTAACCTTGGCGAACGCGTCCCTGTCAATGGCGTGGTTGCTGTAATACAAGCAAGCCGCGTCCCATACGCTCGCGTTTATGTTCCAGCCAACTACCGAGTCGATTTTGTGCCGGGTAAAACGGTTAACGTGCATGTAGATGGCGTTGAGCAACCATATAGCGGCACCGTTCGTTGGGTTGCGACTGAACCTTCATTTACGCGTTATTTCGCGCTTACCGAGGAAGAACGCTCGCGTTTGATGTACCTTGCAGAAGTCGACCTTCAAGACTCAGCACAATCCTTGCCTTCAGGTATACCAGCGCAAGTGGATTTGGTGGAGTAAGCCAATGACCGAATACGCTATTCAAGCTGAAAATGTAGTGAAGAAGTTTGGTGACTTCACCGCCATCAACAACATCACGCTTAATGTGCCCAAAGGCAGTATTTATGGTTTTCTTGGTCCTAACGGCTGCGGTAAATCGACAACCATTCGTGTGCTGACGGGCTTGCTTAGCCCAAGTGAGGGCAACGTGGACGTGCTTGGGCTAGAGATCCCAAAACAATCAGAGCTTCTGCGCCTCAAGATTGGCTACATGACACAAAAGTTCTCCCTATATGATGACCTGACGGTTCAAGAGAATCTTGAGTTTATTGGACAAATCTTTGGTATGGAAACCAAGGCTCTGAAAGCTCGCATCGAAGAACAACTATCCACCTACGGTCTCGACCAACTACGTAAACAGCGCGTCGGCGGAATGAGTGGCGGGCAGAAACAACGCTTGTCTCTCGCCGCAGCCACCATGCACAAACCAGAACTGTTGTTTCTCGATGAACCCACATCTGCGGTTGACCCAGAGAACCGACGCGATTTCTGGGAGCAGTTGTTTGATCTCTCTGACCAAGGCACCACAATTTTGGTCACAACGCACTACATGGACGAAGGAGAGCGCTGTCATCGTCTGGCCATTATGGAAGCCGGGGAAATCCGCGCCGATGGTGAGCCAGAAGAGCTCATGGCGCAAATGGGCGTTAACATCGTCGAAGTCAAAGCGGATAACTTACGCGAGCTTAAAGAGAAAGTCATTCAGCGCGAAGAGGTACGCTCAGCCGCACAGCTCGGCATTCGCTTGCGCATTTTAATCCACCAGCACATCGAACAACCGATCGAATGGTTAACCCAAACCTTTCCAGAGCTTGAGGGCTGCGAGATGAACATTGCTCGCCCGAGCTTAGAAGATGTGTTTGTCAGCGTGACGGGGGAAGGCCGCCAATGATGAAATCTATTGCCCGTATGAAAGCGGTGATGATCAAAGAGATCCGTCAGCTTTCACGTGACCGCATTACCTTTGGCATGGTCGTGATGATCCCGCTAATTCAGCTTCTGCTGTTCGGCTTCGCTATTAATACGGATATTCGTAACATCCCCGTTGGTGTCGTTGATCAAAGTGGCAGTACCGCCGGGCGCGTGATTACCGAGTCCGTTAAAGTAACGCAAGTGGTCGATGTGGTTGAAACCTTTGCTACCGCTTCAGAAGCCGAGCAAGCCATTCAAGACGGTTTGGTGCGAGCGGCTTTAATTCTACCTAGCGACCTAACCCAACGTATGGTGCAAGGTCGAGAGCTTGGACAGTGGATTGTGGATGGTTCAGACACCATGATCAGCTCTGCGATTCTCTCGCTACAAACCATGCCGTTAACGGATTTTGATTTTGAGATACGCCCTGCCCCAACCAAAACCTTTGAAGTTGCGCTGTATTACAACCCGAGTCGGCGCTCGGCGGTGAACATTGTCCCTGGTTTATTGGGCGTGATTCTGACCATGACGATGATCTTGTTCACCAGTGCAGCCATTGTTCGAGAACGAGAACGCGGCAATTTAGAGTTACTGATTACTACGCCAATTCACTCCATCGAACTCATGGTGGCGAAGATCATTCCGTATATCTTTGTTGGTCTGATTCAGGTGTTTATCATTTTAGGATTGGGGCACTGGATATTTGGCGTGCCAATAAACGGCGCCATTAGTCAGATACTGTTTGGCACGCTGCTGTTTATCGCCGCGAGTTTAACCTTAGGTTTGGTGATATCCACCATTGCGACGACACAGCTTCAGGCCATGCAGATGACGGTGTTTATTCTTTTGCCATCGATTCTTCTGTCCGGATTTATGTTCCCTTATGAAGGAATGCCCGTCGCGGCACAATGGATCTCAGAAGCCCTGCCTGCCACTCACTTTATGCGCATTATTCGTGGTGTGGTGTTGCGTGGTGCAGATTTAATGGAGCTATGGCGAGATACAGTCTGGTTACTTGGATTCACTGTTATCGGCCTTATTGTCGCTTCATTTCGCTTCAAAAAATCACTCGACTAATCCCACGATATTGCGTTCATTCCTTAAAAACAAAAATAGCCCCAACGAAGGGCTATTTTTTGTTTGTGTATTCATACACTGTGCTATCGAGCTCAACTCTCAGACAATATTAATAGTACTCACCGTAGGAACAATCTCGTAAATCGGAAATATTGTAGTTTTTCAAAGAGTTTATTTTAAAGTTGAACACTACCTGTTTACAGACAACGCCTTCGCGATCCGTGTACGTGATAATACCTTCACTGTACGCACGCTGACCATCAGAGGATGTCACGTCAGCAACAAGTTCCAAATGGCCCTTATGCGCGTCTACGCGATTCATCATCTCAAACACATCTACCCACTCTTCGCGATTTGCCATTTGTATTAGCATGGACTTCGCCTGTGTTTCCAACTGCTGGGGGTATACATAATAACGGTTGTAACCAAAGTATGCGCACATAAGTAATAAAACGAGTGCAAATGAGGTTGTTCTTGTCATACAAGCTTCCTCTTGTTGTTATAAAAATCTTGCTTCGTTAATTCAGTATAGGAAGCGAGCAAAGTTTAGGTTATAGAACTTGCCCAAATAACAGAGGACAGTCAGAGACAGTCAATTCTATGACAAGCTCAACAACAAACTTTATTGCACTCTCATCATGGGCTTGAACAAAAATACGCCATAGAGACAGTAAGAAGTAAGAAGTAAGAAGTAAGAAGTAAGAAAGGAAAACTAACCGGAGCGCGGTGATAACAGAAAAGTAAAAGGAGTTTGAAGAAAAAGACAATCCGAGTGAATGTAGTGAGAGCGGAAATCAAGAGTAGATTATCCGCCCATCAACTAGGCTCAAATTGTCAGTGCCCACAACAACGTGACTCGCCGAATTTAAACGTGTTGGTAACTATCTTCGAGAGACTCTGTCTGCGTTGTCTTTTCGCTCACTTCCACTTTAACCGCAGCGACCTTGAACTCAGGGATCTTCGCATGCGGATCAGTCGCTGTTGTCGTTAGACGGTTGACTGGCGATTCAACAAAGTGGAATGGAATGAACACCACTCCTTTTTGAATACGCTTAGTCACAAAGGCATCAATCTCAATGCTCCCGCGACGTGTAGATACCGTCAGACGCTGACCATTACTGATACCTAACGCTTCTGCGTCTTCCACGCTCACCATCGCACGAGGGCCAGCAAGATTATCCAACCCTTTGGTTTTGCGCGTCATGGTTCCAGTATGGAACTGCTCAAGTACGCGACCCGTCGTTAACACAAGTGGGTACTCTTCATCTGGCAGCTCAGCCGCATAACGGAACGGTACACCCACCATTTGCCCTTTACCACGAGTAAACTGGGTTTGGTGCATGATGCGAGTACCCGCAGGGTTGTTCTTGTTGCTCGGCCATTGCACACCGTTTGGCGTAATGGCATCCCAACGAAGACCCGCGTATTGAGGTGTCACTCGTGCGATTTCATTAGTGATATCAGACACGCAGTGGTAATCCCAATCACTGCCCATTGCATTGGCGATCTCTTGGATAATCCACCAATCTTCTTTCGCTTCACCCGGTGCCGTTACGACCGGATTCACGCGTTGAACACGACGCTCCGTATTGGTGAAGTGACCCGCTTTCTCAGCAAACGAGCAAGAAGGCAGAACCACATCCGCGTATTGTGCAGTCTCCGTTAGGAAGATGTCTTGAACCACCAAGAAGTCGAGCGTTTCTAAACCTTCAATCACATGCGCTTGGTTCGGGTCACTCAACACTGGGTTCTCACCCATGATGTACATACCACGAACGTCACGATGGCAAGCCGCATCAATGATTTCTGTCAGGGTTAGACCTTGCTCAGAAGGCAGATTTGGTGCGTTCCATTCAATCGCAAACTTCTGACGCACAATTGGGTTGTATACCTTTTGGTAGCCCGGGAAACTGTTTGGCAACGCGCCCATATCACACGCGCCTTGCACGTTTGATTGACCACGTAGCGGGTTGATACCACCACCTTCAATACCGATGTTGCCACACAGCAATTGCAGGTTAGCGATAGAACGCACGTTGTCATGACCTGTCGTGTGCTGAGTAATACCCATTGAGTAGTAAACAGCGGTACGATCTGCCGTGCCAATCATACGCGCCATTGCTTGAATGTCTTCAGCTTTAACGCCCGTAACCAACTCCACTTTATCGAGGTTGTAAGCTGGCGACATTACTTCTTGCAGCAAGGTATCAAAGCCGTCGACACGTTCTTCGATGTACTCTTGATCGTACCAACCGTTCTTGATGATCTGCTGCATGACGCCATTTAGGAGCATCACATCCGTACCCGGACGGTGCGCCATGTACAACTCAGCATGCTCTGCCATATCGACACGTTTCGGGTCAGCCACAATCAAACGAGCGCCGTGGTGACGAATTGCTTGTTTGATGTGTGAAGCGATGATCGGGTGCGCCGATGTGGTATCCGAACCAATAATAAAGATCACATCCGAGTGCTTAATGCTTGGAATGTCGTTGGTCATTGCACCACTACCCAGTGACGCCTCAAGACCGGTTACACTCGATGCGTGGCACAAACGCGCACAGTGGTCGACGTTATTGGTGCCCAGTTCACGACGGACAAATTTTTGGAACGCGTAGTTGTCTTCGTTGGTGGTTTTCGCTGAAGAGAAACCCGCTAATGCGTTGCTGCCAAAATCTTGCTTGATGCCAGAGAACTTACTTGCAATCAGTTGAATCGCCTCTTCCCAACTTGCAGGCTGCAACCAACCGTCTTTACGAATCAATGGCGTGGTAAGACGCTCTTCACTGCCAATGAAGTCAAAACCAAAGCGCCCTTTCACACACAGCATGCCTTGATTCACCGGCGAGTCACCGCCTTTCACGTAACGAATCGTATTGGTTGCTTCGTCCACGAACATAGTCAACTTACAGCCCACACCACAGTATGTACAAATGGTGTCGACCGCTTTCAGATCTTCAGTACGACCTTGCGAACGGTCACGACTATCGACCATCGCACCCGTTGGACACACTTGAACGCACGCGCCACATTGCACGCAGTTCGAATCGCCCATTAGGGTTAAGCCATTCTTGTTACTTCCAAAGTGTGGACGATCATCAGGACGTAATGCGGGACGACCTTGTTTATCGCACACAAAGTTCAGTACACCGTGCACGGCTTTGTCGCGACACGCTTGGATACACTGACCACAGCTAATACAGCGGTTAGCATCAAACTCAATAAACTCAGAGCTGCGGTCAACTTCGTACTTATGACGCAAGTCTTTCGCACGAAGATCTAACCAATCTTGATGCGATTTAATCTGCAAGGAGAAGTCAAAGCTCTGCTCGGCTTCATATTCGGTGGAGTAGTCACGTAGCGCACAATCGGTATTGGCCTGACAGCCACATTCAAGGCAGCGCGCGGCTTCCTTCATTGCTTCTTCGTTATCAAAGCCCAACTCCACTTCAGCGAAGCTTTGCTCGCGTTGTGTTGGAGTCAGCTCTGGCATGATAGAGCGAGCGACTTTTTGGATATTCTCGAAGTGAAGCGGATCGACTTGAGAGAGTTTCTTCTCTTTGCGCGAGTTGAACGCCGCCTTTGGCATATCCGCCATATCGCCATTCAAAAACAGGTCAATGGCTTTTGCCGCAACGCGACCATCACCCACCGCTTCAACTGCCGTTGCAGGACCGCGGCGGAAATCACCAATACTGAAGATGTTGCCCGTGCCAGTGTGCATGGTCTTTTCATCTGCATCAGAAGTATTCCAGCGCGTAAGTGGAATCGACAAATCTTCGCCTTCGAGGAAGCTCAGATCTGGCTTTTGCGATACTGCCGCAATCACGGTGTCGAACTCTTCGGTAAAGAACTCGCCAGTTGGTTTAGGGCTGCGACGACCAGATGCATCCGGCTCACCCAACGCCATGCGCTCTAGACGAATCGCATTCACGCGTCCGGTTTCATCGGCAAGGTTTTCTGCAGGGTTGGTCAAGAAGTGGAATTTCACCCCTTCGTGTTCCGCTTCGACAATCTCGTAGTCTTCTGCCGGCATTTCGTCACGGGTACGACGATAAATCAACGTGGTGTCTGCACCAGCACGACGCGCAGTACGAGCACAGTCAATTGCCGTGTTACCACCACCGATCACCGCGACTTTCTGACCCGTAACGTAATTTTGCTCAGTCACGTAATCTTTAAGGTAATCAACGCCTAAGTAGCAACCTTCAAGGTCGCTGCCTGTGTAATGCATTTCAACCGCTTGAGACGCACCGACCGCCAAACACACTGCGTCGTATTCTTCGCTCAATTGAGAAAGCGTGAAATCCACACCCAGCTTTTGATTAGTGTGCACTTGCATGCCATTACGGCACATCAGTTCGATTTCTTTATCGAGAATGTCTTTTGGCAAACGGTATTCTGGGATGCCATAACGCAACCAACCGCCCGCTTTTGGCATGGATTCAAAAACCGTAACGTCGTAGCCTTCGTTCGATAAGTAATAGCCAGCCGTTAGACCACCAGGGCCACTGCCGACGACGGCAATGTTCAACCCTTTAATTGGTTTCTTTTCTGGCACATAGGCTTCATGCGCAGACAGATCTGCATCCGCGGCATGACGTTTTAGCTGACGAATTGCGATTGGCTCATCGACTAGCGAACGGCGACATTCGCTCTCACAAAATGCAGGGCATACGCGGCCAATCGATAACGGCATAGGCAGCGTACGCTTAATCACTTCAATCGCTTTTTGATGGTCGTTCTGTGCGATGTGATAAAGGTACGATTGGATATCCACGCCCGCAGGACACTCGGTTTTACATGGCGCTTCACAATCGGCGTAATGGTCCGTCATGATGCGGTTGAGTGCTTTTCTGCGGTGCTCGCTTAATTGTTCTGATTGCGTGACCACATTAAGGCCGCGGTAAACTTCGAGCTCACACGCACGCTTAGTACCGCCACTTTCGACTTCAACTACACACAAGTCACACGGTACTTTTTCATTACTTTTGTTCATTCCGCACAGCGATGGGATCTCGACCCCACACACTTTTGCTGCTTCTAAAAGGGTTAGACCCTCTTCTACAATTCTATATTTTCCATCGATGACGATTTCTATCATGCAACCCCCGCAGCAAAGCAAATCCAAATCTGCACAAGTAAAACCATGCATTCTATAAGGATAATCATTTGTAAGACAAGTTAGTGTGATGTAAAACTTATAAACCACATTTTTCACGTGTCATAAAAAGCGAGGGCTTCTTTCGCTAACTTTCAACACTCGGTGTTTAACAAACGTTTTACTCCCTCGAAAGTGCGAAAACTGAAGGGGTGGACTATTTTGATAATAAGAGTAATAAATGATTGACCTTACCCTTAGGTTAACCTTTAGAATCGAAGGGTTTTCATCATTTTCATCAAACACATGGGAAAAGGTATGCACTTAAAATCGCTGCATACAATCTGGTTAACTCTCTTCACGACGCTAGTACTATTGGTATCTAGTGTGGCGAACAGTGAGCCGTTGATGAATATTCAAATGATGTCTACTGGCATGGCTCACCATCCTTCTATGATGAGTGACAGCGAACACTGCGGTATGCCTGGCATGATGGACGTCTCCATGACTGACGCTTCTATGTCCGAAGATGGCGATGCAAGAGAAACCAGCATGAACTGTGGTGGGGGCTCCGGCATGGTTCATACCTGCTGTACTGCTGCGTGTACGATAGTTTTCGTCCCCCTACCGAATCCTATCAATAGCCCAATGCCCGTCGTCTATCGCGCAACTATTACTCCTGAAGTTGCTTCCCCAGTCGTACACGTCAGCCGCGACCTGTACCGACCTCCTATAGCCTAAATCCATCCTAGCATTCGACCCTGCGCGTGTATCGCAGGTTGTTTTAATGCGCCTGAACGATGAGGTAACAAGGCTTTACTGTTCCCGCAATAAAATCCGCACCTCCATCGATCCGGCGAACACTGGATTTAGATTATGGATATCAAACCATACCGCTTAGCTGCACCTATTTTTATGGTGGCTCTGGTCGCTGTGCCAACCTTGGTTAACGCCGCTGGTAAAGAGACGCACGCAGCGCAAAATTCCGCATCAAGTGAGCGAGATTCAACGACCAAGCTTGCCCAACTGATCAACGTCGCTTTGAGTAACGATGGCAATCGTAAGCAATACTCAGCGCAATCTGCTGCCATGCGTGAAACGGGTGTCGCGAGTGCGACCTTGATGGACCCAAAACTGAAAGTGGGTTTTGGTGGCTTACCTGTCGACAGCTTCAAATTCGATGAAGACCCAATGACCAACATCTCCGTTGGTTTAATGCAACAATTTGAGCGTGGCTCTACGCTTGATTTACAGCAGAAGAAAGCCAATCAACAAGCTGACGGCCTTGGGCTTCAAGTCCATGCTCGTGAGCTTGAGGTAGCCAACAGCATGACTCAACTTTGGTTAGAACTTGGTTACCAGCAACGCGCGGAGCAAATCATGCTTGAGAACCGCAAGTTGATGAAGGAAATGGAAAGCTTTATTCAAACCAACTATTCGATTGGTAAGAGTGAAGCGCAAGATCTGCTCAACGCCCAACTTCAAGTCAGCAAGTTGGATGAGAAACTGCAAGCCAATGCACAAATGCAACGTCGTCTTATCTCTCAACTCTCCGAATGGTTGGGGTCAGATTGGTTGGCGAACGAAGAGGCTCTGCACGCGAGCAATCAACTTAATTGGGACACACTGAACAGCAAACTTGCTGCCAGCCAGGGTTCCACCAAGCATTATCAGCAACTCAGCCAACACCCGATGGTTAAGATGGCCGACGTCAGCATTTCTGCCAATAAAACGCAGGTGGAAATTGCTGAGCAAGCCTACAACCCACAATTTGGCGTCGAAGTAATGTACGCCTACCGCCAAGCCGACAACATGATGGGTGAGCCCGCCTCTGATTTGGTTAGCGCTTACCTCACCATGGACATTCCGTTGTTTACGGGTGACCGCCAAGATCGTAATCTCGCGGCCGCTCAATACCAAGTTGGCGCGGCACAATCACAAAAGGACACCTTACTAACGCAGATGAATGCCAAGGTGAACACTTTGCTAGTTGATCGCGGCAACTTAACCCAGCGTTTAGAACGTTATCAATCCACCTTATTGCCTCAAGCGAAAGCGCGCATTCAAGCCGTTGAGCGGGGTTATCAAAACAACACAGCGCAGTTTAACGATGTGATTTCTGCCACGACTGACGAATTGGCTCTGCAATTAGAGCAACAACGTCTACTGACCGATCTCAACATCGCAAACAGCAATTTAGCCACCCTACTCGGTGGTTTCGACTACCAAGTGGCTTCACCGGAAGCTCGCTCTATTTCGACATATTAATTTGTGATTCCCCAAGACAGTTGGGGCTGCAGTTAGGCGGCAAACGAGAGAATCCCATGAGCATAGATCCTCTATGTGATTTGGGTGAACGAGAGCAGGCAACAACGCTGTAGCGTCAAATGTGAAGGGGAAAATAAGGTAAAACAATGAAAACATTAAAAATTGCAACCATCGCGCTGATTGTTGGTGGTGCTTTAGGGTTTGGTGCTAATCATTTTCTTACGGGCTCAACTCATGACATGAGTGCGATGGGTGGCGAGTCTGCTGCAAGCTCTAATGATCCGCTTTACTGGGTTGCCCCAATGGATCCGAACTACAAACGCGACAAGCCGGGTAAGTCCCCAATGGGCATGGATTTGATTCCGGTTTACGCAGAAGACCTATCCGGTGAACAAGACGCACCGGGTACAGTGACTATTGACCCTTCAGTAGAGAACAACCTCGGGGTTAAAACCGCAAACGCGACACTACAACAGCTATCACCACGCATCGAAACGGTTGGCTATATTGCCTTTGATGAAAGTCTGTTATGGCAAACCAACGTTCGTGTGGCGGGTTGGGTAGAAAAACTCTACATCAATGCCGTGGGTGAGAAAGTGAAGAAAGGCGATGTGCTGTTCACGCTCTACTCTCCAGAACTGGTTAAAGCACAAGAAGAATTGCTGAATGCGTACCGCACTGGCCGCAAAGGTCTTGAAAAAGGCGCGACCGAGCGCTTGGTAACGCTTGGGGTTGACCGTGCTCAAATCAAATCCATTACTCGTAGTGGTAAAGCATCGCAAACCATTGAAATCAAAGCGCCTGCTGATGGCGTTATCGCGAGCTTAAACGTGCGTGAAGGTGGCTATTTGTCCCCTGCTCAAGCGGTGATCAGTGCAGGTCCTTTGGACAATGTTTGGGTTGATGCAGAAGTCTTTGAGCGTCAAGCGCACTGGATGAAAGCGGGTTCTCAAGCCACGATGACCCTTGACGCGATTCCGGGCAATGAATGGCAAGGTGTTGTCGATTACGTGTACCCAATCCTTGATCCGAAAACACGTACGTTGCGTGTGCGTCTTAAATTCCCTAATCCAGATGGCGCATTGAAGCCAAACATGTTCGCCAATATTGCCTTGCAGCCTGTTACTGACGACGCAGTGTTAACGATTCCTAAATCATCTGTTATCCGCTCTGGTGGTATGACTCGCGTTGTTCTAGCTGAGGGCGAAGGCAAATATCGCTCCGCTCGAATTGAAGTTGGCCGTGAAGCTGGCGAACAAATCGAAGTATTACAAGGACTTAAACAAGGCGATAAGATCGTTACTTCATCTCACTTCATGCTCGATTCTGAATCAAGCCAGTCGGCGGATCTGTCTCGCATCAATGGTGTAGAAGCAGCGGCAGAAACAGCATGGGCCAAAGGTGAAATCACAGACGTAATGAAAGATCACCGCATGCTGACCATCAACCACCAACCTGTACCAGAATGGGATTGGCCGGGCATGGTAATGAACTTCACTTTCGCAGATGGCGTTGAAATGGGTGACTTGAAAAAAGGTCAGGCTATCGAATTTGAAATGCAAAAGACGGAGTCCGGTCAGTACCAAATCATCGAGTATAAGGCAGACAACAGCGTCATTGCCGCAGAAGTTTGGCTAACTGGTGACATTAGCATGCTGATGGCTGATTTTGGCATGATCACCTTAAACCACCTACCGGTTGCAGAATGGAACTGGGATGCAGGCGAGATGAACTTCTCTGTGGGTGAAGACGTTGATCTATCGGGTTTTGAAGAAGGACAGAAAGTTCGGTTTCTAGTTGAAAAACAAGGTTCTGACTACGTTCTTAAACAGCTAGTTCCTGCAACAACAGCCGTCGAGGGTTAATTATGATCAATGCTATTATTCGTTGGTCACTGAGCAACCGATTCCTAGTGTTGGTCGCGACCTTAGCCCTTGTATTAGGCGGACTTTACAGTGTAAAGAATACGCCTGTTGATGCGATTCCGGATCTTTCTGATGTGCAAGTGATCATCAAGACAAGCTATCCGGGTCAGGCTCCTCAAGTCGTCGAGGATCAAGTCACTTACCCACTCACCACCGCCATGCTTGCCGTGCCGGGTGCTGAGACAGTTCGTGGTTACTCCTTCTTTGGTGACTCTTACGTTTATATCATTTTCAACGATGATACCGACATGTACTGGGCACGTTCGCGCGTGTTGGAGTACTTAAGCCAAGTAGCACCAAAGCTGCCACCGAACGCAAAACCAACCCTAGGTCCTGATGCAACGGGCGTGGGCTGGGTTTACAGCTACGTATTACAAGACAAAACCGGCAAGCATGATTTGGCGGATCTTCGCAGCCTGCAAGACTGGTTCTTGAAATACGAATTGCAAACCGTTGATGGCGTTTCTGAAGTCGCTACCGTGGGCGGTATGGTGAAGCAGTATCAAGTGCAGATTGATCCTGCCAAACTGCGTGCGTACAACCTCACTTTGCAACAAGTGAACATGGCAATCCAAAACGGTAACCAAGAAACCGGCGCGTCCGTTATCGAAGTTGCGGAAGCCGAACACATGGTTCGTACCACGGGTTACCTAACCAGCATTGAAGACATCAAATCACTGCCTCTAAAAGTCACCGAGAAAGGCACGCCGTTGCTATTAGGAGACATCGCAGACATTAACCTTGGCCCACAAATGCGCCGTGGTATCTCAGAGCTGAATGGCGAAGGTGAAGCGGTAGGTGGCGTTATCGTGATGCGCTTTGGTGAAAACGCCAGTGAAGTGATTGCGAAAGTCAAAGACAAACTCGCAGACCTACAACGCAGCCTGCCAGAAGGCGTGGAAATTGTTGCAACTTACGATCGCTCTACCCTTATCGATTCAGCGGTAGAAAACCTATGGAAGAAGCTTGCAGAAGAGTTCATTGTCGTTGCGATTGTGTGCGCGTTATTCTTATTCCACATTCGTTCTTCGTTGGTTATCGCTCTGAGCCTACCGGTTGGCATTCTCACTGCGTTTATCGTAATGCATTGGCAAGGCATCAACGCCAACATCATGTCCTTGGGTGGTATTGCAATTGCCATCGGTGCCATGGTGGATGGGGCAATCGTAATGATTGAAAACGTTCACAAGCACATTGAACGAACGCCATTGACCGACAAGAACCGCTGGCAAGTAATCGGCAAAGCCGCAGAAGAGGTCGGCGCACCGCTGTTCTTCTCGTTGCTTATCATCACTCTTAGCTTCGTACCAGTGTTCGCCTTAGAAGGCCAAGAAGGCAAGATGTTCTCGCCGCTTGCGTTCACTAAGACTTACGCAATGGCAGCGGCAGCAGGTTTGGCAATCACACTCGTCCCTGTTCTTATGGGCTACTTCATTCGCGGTAAGGTGTTACCGGAACACAAAAACCCAGTTAACCGTGGCTTGGTCGCGTTGTACCGTCCGCTGTTGAACACCAGCTTAAAATACCCTAAGACCATGATTGTTATCGCATTAGGTCTGATGGCATCGGCTTACTACCCAACCAGTAAACTGGGTAGCGAGTTCATCCCTCCGCTGGATGAAGGGGACTTGATGTACATGCCAACAACCTATCCGGGTATCTCAATTGGTAAAGCACGCGAGCTTCTACAACAAACCAACAAGCTGATCAAAACCGTTCCAGAAGTGAAAACCGTATGGGGCAAGATTGGCCGAGCTGAAACTGCAACCGATCCAGCGCCACTCACCATGATTGAAACCGTGATTCAGTTGAAGCCACGCGACCAATGGCGTGAAGGGGTAACAACCGAGTCACTGCGCAAAGAGTTCGACAAGCTGGTTCAGTTCCCTGGTCTTACTAACGCTTGGGTAATGCCGATCAAAACGCGTATCGACATGTTGGCAACGGGCATCAAAACCCCTATCGGCATTAAGATCTCCGGACCCGATCTGAAAGTGATTGAGAAGATCGGTTCTCAGTTGGAGCCAATTCTTAACGGCGTACAAGGCACGGCATCGGTTTATGCAGAACGTGTAGCAGGTGGTCGTTATGTCACGATCGACATTAAACGTCGTGCCGCAGCGCGTTATGGCTTAAGCATCAAAGACGTTCAGCAAGTGATCTCCACTGCGGTGGGCGGTATGAATGTGGGTGAAACCATTGAAGGCTTGGAGCGTTACCCAATCAACGTTCGCTACCCACAAGACTACCGAGATTCAGTGGTTAAACTGCAAAACCTACCATTGGTGACACCAAATGGCGCTCGTATTGCGCTGGCTGATGTAGCGGACATTCGTTACGAAGACGGCCCTCCGATGATCAAGACAGAAAACGCGCGTCCAAACGGCTGGGTATTTGTCGACATCGATGGTCGTGACCTTGGCTCTTACGTAGTGGAAGCACAGCAAGTCGTGGCCGATCAACTAGAACTTCCTGCGGGTTACTCGCTGGCTTGGTCTGGTCAATACGAATACATGGAGCGTGCGAAAGATCGCTTGAGTGTCGTGGTACCAATCACCATCGCCATCATTATGCTGCTGCTTTACTTCAGCTTCCGTCGTGTCGGTGAAGTGATGATCATCATGCTTACCCTACCACTCGCTATGGTTGGTGGTTTGTGGCTCATGCATATCCTCAACTACAACTTCTCGATTGCCGTTGGGGTCGGCTTTATTGCCCTAGCAGGCGTCGCGGTTGAAATTGGGGTCATCATGCTCGTCTACCTCAACCAAGCGTGGCACTACAAAAAACTCGATGCAGAAGAGAGCCAACAGAAGCTTGAGGCGAAAGACCTAACTGATGCCATTCGTGAAGGTGCAGGCCTACGTGTTCGCCCAGTAATGATGACGGTACTGACGGTCATTATTGGTCTGATTCCGATCATGTACGGCGAAGGGACAGGATCAGAAGTAATGCAACGTATCGCCGCACCAATGATTGGTGGTATGGCATCAGCACTGCTGCTGACGCTGTTGGTGCTTCCAGCCATCTTCAAGCTGTGGAAACAACGTGAGTTGCGCCAAAGCAATGCAACTAATCACCAAGCTAGTGATGTAAACAACAAGGCTTAACCCCTACCTTCCTCTCAAACATGCCGTTTGAGGGGAAGCAACCAAGTTAATAATGAATTAAAACAAGGATATAAAAATGAAAAAGACACTAATCACTCTTGCTCTAGCCCTAACAACAACGACTGCGTTTGCCCAAGTGGATCATTCAAACATGGACCACGCGAACATGGATCATAGCAACATGAAGCATGAAAATATGGACCACGGCAGCATGAAGATGGACCACAGTAAAATGGACCATTCAAACATGATGGATATGCCGGGCATGTCGGCAGTTGGTATGCCAGCAAAAGGGGCAAAGCCAGACAAGGTGGTACACGTTATCTTGGGTGATGACATGACCATCAAGTTCAAAAAAGACGTTAAAATTGAGCCAAACGATGTGGTGCAATTTGTGGTCATGAACACCGGTAAGATCAACCACGAGTTTACGATTGGTTCGGCTAAAGAGCAGCTAGAACATCGCGAAATGATGAAGACAATGAGTGGCGATCACATGCATGACTCAGGCAACGCAGTTACGGTAGAACCAGGTAAAGCGAAGCAATTACTGTGGCACTTCCACGGTGACAACAAGGTTGAGTTCGCGTGCAACATTCCGGGCCATGCAGAATCGGGCATGGTTAAAAAGATTGAACTGTAAGTAATTATCCAACTAGACAAAGGAGCTGATGATTCAGCTCCTTTTATTTCTCTGGATCAAACTATTCGTTAGCTCATGATAAGAAATTCTGAGCCAGTGTCTCACGCTAAGATATTTTTATGACCGAATCACCGACGTAATATATAAGCCAAACTACGGGCCTTGATAGCAACACTCTTCTCCTCATATTGAGACCGTATTAGCGTATTGCAAAGAATCCTACATAAAATAGACATAGATTTAACAGTGTTTAGAGTATTGGCTCGTTATAGTTTACGTGACATCGCCACGGTGCGAACTAAAACTAAAATTGAAGAACACGATCCATGAAAAAGTTATTTTTGTTGGCTGGGCTAATGGTTTGCTCAACCCTAAGTTACGCGTCCCAACTGAATGAGGACATTTCTCTCCTCGAGCAACAAACCTCAAGCAGAATTGGGGTGTCAGTTTGGGATACCCAAGCAGACGAGCGTTGGGACTACCGTGGCGATGAACGCTTCCCACTCATGAGCACATTCAAAACCCTAGCTTGTGCCAAAATGCTAAGTGATATGGACAGCGGTAAGCTAAGTAAGAATGCGACCGCAAAAGTCGATGAGCGCAGTATCGTTGTATGGTCTCCAGTGATGGATAAGCTCGCAGGCCAAAACACACGCATAGAGCACGCGTGTGAAGCCGCTATGTTAATGAGTGATAATACTGCAGCCAACTTGGTATTAAATGAAATTGGCGGCCCTAAAGCCGTAACAATGTTTCTGCGAACAATTGGAGATAAAGCAACGCGCCTAGACAGAATAGAACCTCGCTTGAACGAAGCCACACCAGGCGACAGCCGCGACACAACCACACCTAACGCCATACTAAACACTCTTCGAACTTTGGTCGAAGGCGAAACGTTGTCTTATGAGTCTCGTGTACAATTAAAAATCTGGATGCAGGACAACAAAGTTTCAGACTCGTTAATGCGTTCTGTATTACCAACAGGTTGGTCTATTGCAGACCGTTCTGGTGCGGGTGGTCATGGTTCGCGTGGCATTAACGCGATTATATGGAAGGAAAATCATCGACCTGTTTACATTAGTATTTATGTCACAGAAACCGAGCTCTCACTTCAAGCTAGGGACCAGCTCGTTGCGCAGATAAGTCAGTTGATTTTACAAAAGTACAAAGACAATTAAGTCTCTACTCACCTGACCCCATTTGTATCCTTTTCTAGCCCTTCTCTTCCAGAAGGGCTCATTCTGTACTTCCATCTTAAAAACACCACTTATTGAGTAATGACTTACTTATAAATAGGTATAAGATTTACTTATTTAGGGTGAGTTAACGCCCACATTAAGCAACCAAATGCACACAAACGGCGATAATTAAACCATACTCTTACCAAGAAGCACATTTTCTACAAAATAGCTTCACGTAATTTATTGTTGGTATTTGCAACATTGCCAAGGAGATGTCTATTGAGACTTGAAAGAACTTTTAACCCTGATGACTTATCGATGCAAAACATGGAAAGTCCGATATGTATGCCGATAGGGTTTGTTCACTTTTTAGCTCAATCGGAAACACTACAGCAAGTACTTGATACGGTGGCAGAATGGATAAATCGTATATTTAATTCTGACCGTGCGAGTATCACACTTTATGAAAACAATGATCATCTAAAGGTCTACTCTTTCTCTGGTAGTAAAGCGATTCCCGCTGAATTTTTAGTGCCCATTCATCAAGCGTTTGTTGGCCGAGTGTTCAAAAAGCAACAACTGATGATCTGCGATGATGTTACGCAATCTGATGAGATCGATTGTATGATGCTCGCATCCAATGGTATGGGTACGTGTATGGACGCGCCTTTAATGCACGGTAAAGTCTGCCTAGGAACGCTTAATGTTGCGCATCATCAAACGCACATTTACACAAACGAACAAGCGGCACAGCTTCAGTGCATCGCTAATTGGATTGCTTTAAACATTGCCCTTCATATACAGATTATGAAGATGGAGCACCTCGCCACGACGGATGATCTAACAGGTATTCCAAACCGCAGAGAGTTCATGCGACAAATCGAAAGCCGCCTAAATGAATACCGAACCCAGGGCATTGACTTCCATGTTGCTATTTTAGATCTCGACAATTTTAAAAGCCTCAATGACCGACTTGGTCATGACGCAGGCGATAAATCACTGATCCATGCAGTTAATACTATTAAAAGTCATCTACTTGATTGTGACTTACTTGCCAGAGTTGGCGGTGAAGAGTTTGCCATCGTATTAAGAAGTCGCTCATCACAGCAAGCTCTAGACACATTAGAAACGATTCGTAATGCACTAGAAACGACGACCGTTCAACATTCAGGTTGTGATATGAGCTTCACCGCGAGTATTGGGGTAACTCAAGTCTGTCGTCTCGACGACTCATTTGAACCATTAGTTAAACGCGCCGACTTAGCACTTTACAAGGCAAAAGAAACTGGAAGAAATCGCGTTGAGTTTCATATTGGTGAAGAAAGGTAGAAAAAATAAAAAAAGGTAGCGACTCATTGCGCTACCTTTTATCGATTCTAACCCGCTTAAAATAACTAATACGAACTTTAAGCCAGTTAAAAATAAGAATGAGCAAATTTAATTATGCTTTCTTAAGATCTTTAGCTGGGTAAGTTAGTGTTTTTTCGCCTGCTTTTACATGTGTGTAAAAACCGCCACTGCTTAAACCTGTAACAACCATTTCGCCAAGATCGATACCTTTAGTCGCTACTACTACGTCACCGATTGAAAACATATTGAATACCTTGTTTGTTTAGATTAAGACACTAAGTCGTTGCGCGGTATTTAATACGATATTAGGCAAAGCACCTAATCGAGTTTTTTATCGTAAAGATTAATTTATATTTGTCGTGAACTCTAAGTTTCCACATTGAAAATCACAGGATATTTTCCAAAAAAAGATGCGCTATTCTTGTGAAATACGGTAATATTTTCTAGCATCAAGTGCGGAGGTATTCTCCGCCCTCATTGGAGAAAAATGATGAAGAAAGGCCTAAAAATGCGTGCATTAGAGCGTTCTGATTTGCGCTTTATTCATGAACTGAATAACAACCGAAATATCATGGCCTACTGGTTCGAAGAACCTTACGAGTCTTATGACGAGCTCGAAGAACTTTATCGAAAACATATACATGATGACGCTGAAAGGCGTTTTGTCGTCGAAGATGAAGACGGCATCGTAATTGGCTTAGTTGAGCTGATCGAGATTAACTACATTCACCGCAGCGCGGAATTTCAGATAATCATCGCCCCAGAGCATCAAGGCCGAGGTTATGCGACAGAGATGATTAATCGTGCGTTAGATTACTCATTCTCAATTCTTAATCTACGTAAAATCTACTTATTAGTCGCAGTGGATAACGAAGTCGCTATTCACTTATACAAAAAGTGCGGCTTTATCGAAGAAGGTCACCTTGTAGAAGAATACTTTATTAACGGCGCTTACAGCGATGTTAAGCGCATGTATATATTAAAACACCAGTACCAGAAAAAGATCGAAGAAAACAACTCAATTCACTAGTTCATTCTATCAAAGTAAAAACGCAGCTATTTGGGCTGCGTTTTTATTTATTCAAATTGATATTGATATGATAATACGATGCGCTTGTCTGCTTCATCCAAATAGGTGTTGTTGTCCATGCCAAACGTCATTACGTTAAAAGAGTGGCGTTTGCTCACGAGGTAACCAAGACCAATACCACCAAAGAAGCCTTTGTAGTTCTCTCCTTCACTGTTTTCTGAGCCGTAAGTGCCTGCTGCAAAGCTGATTAACGTCAGCTCTTTGGTAAACGATTTCAGCGCAAATGCACCAACGTAACCGCTACTGCCTGAAGAGCTCATCATATTGAAGCCATTCTCTGCACTTGGCGTACCCGTAAAGTTAGGCTCGCTACAGAGACTACTTTCTGCACCGTCACAAACAGGAACATCACCAGTGTTGTACGTATAGCCTGCCATTGGGAAAATTTGGAAGCCTGCTGGCTCAATCCCGAAATAACTTAGCGGCATAAAGGTACCAACGCTGTAGTTGGTTTGATCCGCGCCGTTTACGTATTCATTTTTACCGAAGTTGAAGTTCACGATACCGACCGGAAACAACCACGAGCCACCAATACGCCACTCGCTCGCATCATCATTGATACGCAGGTTGATTTTGCGCGCTTGGTCAAGCGCAAGTGAGCCCGAGAATGAGATGTTTTGATCATCAAAATCGTAGTTGTTTGCGTACGACGCGCCAAATTTCGTGATGACTTTTGTTGGGTCATCCGCCAACTTGTTTTTATTGTCTTTTACTCGATGCTCGGCACCATGAGCCAGCGTACTGACCAACAAAGTTATACACACTAACGCTAGTTTATTTTTCATTTTTCAGTCCTTTGAGATGTTGAATACCCGCACTTAGCTGCGCAGATATTTTTTTGAATCATCACTCACTGGATGTGACAAAAGCGCCCTAACTACCTTAGATGGCGTGACAGCATCCAGTGCAGGTAGTTAGGGTAGAATGGCCTGTAAGGAAGGCGTTTTAGCGATTAGGAATGATTAGTTTTTCCAGTTGTAGCTCATGCTCATGAAGTACAGTGCAGGCTCATCAAAGCCCGCTTGGAAGCGTGGCGTTTCTGACGATTCCATCAAGATCGCTTCAAACGCGAAACCAATTGAGTTTTCTGAATCCAATTTGTAATCAATGCCTGTACCAATGCGGTACGCCTTGCCAGTAGGAACGGTAATGTCACCGTTTGATTGGCTTTCATACATGCTGGTATCGAATGCAAAACCTGCATTCCACATCATTTTTTCATTCAGTTTGTACTGAGTACCCAATGCGATTTGGTAAGTGTCTTGTGTCTCTACGCCCAGCGTGGTTGTGTATTCGCTCCAGTCTTGCCAGTTCACGTTCCACATCACCGCTAGGTCATCATTCACTTCATGGTAAGCACTGAAGATCAGTTGTTGTGGAGCAATGGAGTTACTATTGTCGAATTCAAATTCGGTTTCAGAAGAGTAAGACAGGCCAAGACGCGTACCTGGTGTTGCCTCATAAAGCACACCTACTCGGCCGTTAACCTGTGTGTCTTGGTCTTCGTCATTGAAGTTCAAGGCTCCCTTCGTTTCTACTTCATACATACCGTACTGAATGCCAAGCGCCGCACCCACAGACCAGTGATCATTGATGCGGTAAGAAGCGGAAGGTTGAATGGTCAAGGCTTGCGTCGTTGCTGTAGGAATATCTAAATGATTATTCAAAAGACCTTCGTACTCGAGGCCAAGGCCGTAATTGCCATACAGACCAATACCCAGCGTCCATTTGTCGTTCACTTGTTGGCTGTAAAATGCCGACGCCATAGGAACAAAACCAATCACGTTGCCCGCATCGCCAGTCATCGTGTCTAGTTGCGCGTCACCGTAAAGGCCAATCAGGTTACCAGAGAAAGATTTACCAGAAATATTCGCCAGACCAGCCGGGTTTGCTGCCATTACTGAGGCATCTTGCGCACGAGCCGCCATACCAGCGGATGCCAAACCAATATCCGATGCTGTTGTTTCGTAAAGGTATAACCCACCCGCTTGCGCAGCAGCACAAGTCAGTAGAGAACTCGCTACGACGATTTTTGAAAGATTTTTCATGTTAAAACCTATTATTGTTAGGGGAACCCACGCTGCGACGGTGGTTGTATATCAATGAAAGGCATTGGCCAATCGCACACAGCGTGGGGGTGTTGTGGAGTCAGTCAGTTGAAATCAGCGTTATTGCTCGCTCACCTCAAGTTCAGTGGGTTTCTTTCGCTTAAACTTCTCGCGCAGAGATTGCATCATCACGAAGAACACTGGCGTCAGTAACGTGCCAACAAACGTAGAGAGAATCATGCCGCCGAATACCGCAAAGCCCAGTGAGTGACGAGATGCCGCACCGGCACCCGATGCAATCACCAACGGGAATACCCCCCAGATGAAGGCGAATGCGGTCATCTGTACTGCTCGGAAACGGATTCGAGCAGCTTCTTTGGCAGCATCAATGATGGATAAGCCCTTTTCTTCTCGCAGAACTTTGGCAAATTCCACGATAAGAATCGCCACTTTGGCGGACATACCGATCAAGATGACCACACCAATCTGCACATACAAATCGAACGGTTGTCCCACCAGCAGTAGCGTACCCATTGCGCCGAGAATCGCGACTGGAACCGCCATCATTACCGCAGCAGGAATGGTCCAACTTTCGTACTGAGCCACCAAGAACAAGTAGGTGAACAGCAAAGACAATGCGAACGCGATTGGTGCCATGTTGCCTGCTTTCATCTCTTGGTAAGTCATGCCTGACCACTCGTACGAGTAACCACTTGGCAAAGATTCCGCAGCCAGTTTTTCAATGGCTTTTACAACATCACCCGAGCTGTAACCTGGCGCTGGCGCACCGTTCACGGTTGCAGAACTGAACATGTTGTAGTTCGACAAGGTATCTGGGCCGAAGATCGGCTTCACTTTCACTAGCGTTGCCAGTGACACCATTTTTCCAGAGCTTGAGCGAACAAACAGATGGTTGATGTCGTCGATATTGTCACGGTATTGCTCTTCTGCTTGCACTTTCACTTGGTACGAACGACCAAACAAGTTGAAGTCAGAAATGTAGGCGCCGCCCAACTGTGCTTGCAGTGTGCTGAAGATTTCATTCAACGGTACGCCCATCGAAATCGCTTTATCGCGATCAATATCGATGTAACGTTGCGGAATATTCGCACGGAAAATCGAGAACGCATGTGCAACTTCAGGCAGTTGGTTGATTTGGGCAACAAAATCAGCGGTTGTTTTTGCCAACTCTTGTGGAGAACGGCCCAAGTTGTCCTGCAGCACAAGGTTGAAACCATCCACCGCACCCATACCTTTGATTGCCGGCGTCGCGAAAACGAACGAAGCGGCATCTGGCGTTGAGTTCAGCATTTGGTTAACTTTATTCATCAATGCGCGTTGGTGTAGCTCAGGGTCTTTACGTTTGCTCCAGTTATCCAGTTTGATGATCAACATGCCCGAGTTTGGAATCGACGCCATGTTAATTACCGAGAAGCCCGCAACCGAAACCACGTTCTCCACACCTTCCATCTGTTTTAGCTCATCAACGTACTTCTTCATTAATGGTGCAGTACGCTGCAATGCTGCTGCGTCTGGCAAACGCATTTCGACCATGAACACGCCTTTATCTTCGTTCGGTACGAAAGAGGAAGGTACGGTCATGAACGCAAATGCCAGCACAGCAATAAGCGCGCCATAAACACCGATACTCAGCACAATACGACGGCTCAAGAAGCCAACTAAACCTTGGTATTTGCGCGTTATTGCTTCAAAACCTCGATTAAACGCACGCAAAGGCGCAATAGGTTGCGAGTGAGTAGATTTCAACATCAACGCACAAAGCGCTGGCGTTAACGTTAATGCGTTGATCGCAGAGATCAGCACCGACACACAGATGGTGACTGCGAACTGGTTGAACATCCGACCAGAAATACCCGGCAATAGCGCAACCGGTACGAATACCGCCAACAAAATAAGCGTTGTTGCCAATACTGGCCCCGTCACTTCTTTCATAGCTTGGATCGTGGCCGGAATCGGGTCTAAATGCTCTTCATGGATAACCCGCTCCACGTTCTCTACCACGATGATCGCATCGTCCACCACGATACCGATGGCGAGGATCAAGCCAAACAACGAGATGGTGTTAATGGTCATGCCCATCACGCCCATGATTGCGAAAGTCGCAATGATGGAAACCGGAATCGCTAAGGTTGGAATGATAGTCGCTCGCCAGTTCTGCAAGAAAACGTACACAACGAAGGTGACAAGAAGTACCGCAATCACCAGCGTCTCGTACACTTCATCAATCGATGTCTCTACGTATTCGGTAGAGTCATACGCGATGTCATAGACCAAATCATCTGGGAACGATTTCTCGTACTCTTTCATGGCCTCTTTCACGCGTTCCATCACGTCTAGCGCATTCGCTGTCGGCAACTGGTACAATGCCAGAACGGCGGCTGGTTCGTTATTCATACGACCATCAGCTTCGTAACCTTGTGCGCCAACTTCCACACGAGCCACATCTTTCAAGCGAATCAAAGAACCTTTCTTGCTCGCGCGGATGATGATGTTCTCGAACTCTTCCGCAGAAGTGAGTCGACCTTTGGTTTGCAAAACATATTGATATTGCTGGTCACCCGGAGCTGGCATACCACCGATCTTACCCGCCGCCACTTGGATGTTTTGCGTTTTAATTGCGCCAATAACATCGTTAGCAGAAAGCTTCAAGGTGGCCAGTTTATTTGGGTTTAACCAAATACGCATTGAGTAGTCTTTCTTACCCAGCAGCGTAATGTCACTCATACCTTCGATACGTTTTAGACGCTCGACAATATTGAGATCCGCGTAGTTAGAAAGGTAGATACTGTCGTGAGACTGTTTCGGAGAACGCAGTGTGATAACGCCCAGCATGTCGGAAGATTTCTTCTTAACCGTCACACCGATTTGGTTTACTTCTTGTGGTAGAGACGACGTCGCCTGTGCCACCAAGTTGTTCACACGAACCTGCGCCATATCGCCATCTGCGCCCACTCGGAAGTAAATACGCAATGTGTATGAGCCATCGTTACCAATCACAGAAGACATGTAAATCATGTCTTCAACGCCGTTGACTTTGGCTTCTATCGGTTGTGCTACGGTCTTTTTAACCACGTCCGCGTTTGCACCCGGATACATGGTGCTCACCGTAATTACCGTTGGAGAGATTTGAGGATACTCAGAAATTGGCAAGACTTTCAGGGCGAGCATACCCATCAATGTCATCGCCAGTGAGATCACCAAAGCAAACTTCGGCCGGTGAATGAAAAATTTACTTAACATCAGTACTCACTCAGCCTTGTTCACTCTGTAGCTCAACGTCTTTCACCGTTGCACCCGGACGCACTTTTTGTAGACCATTGACGATGACTTTTTCGTTAGCCGCCAAACCAGTCAGCACAGCACGTTTCACACCGTAGGTCTGACCGAGTTCAACGTTACGACGAGACACCACGTGATCATCACCAACCACCATGACGTAGTCACCCGCTTGGTCTTGTTGAACAGCCGCCGATAGGATAAGCAAACCATCAATGGTTTTGTTGCGCAGCTTGATGGTCAAGTTGCCATATTCACCCGGCATAAGCGCGTAAGTTGGATTATCGAATTGTGCTTCTGCTCGAATTGAGCCTGTTTCTAAATCGATCTTATTGCCAACGGCGTAGATCTTGCCATCAAGCGGATACAATGAACCGTCTGAAAGCGTCAGTGTTAAATCAACATCCAGTTTGTCATCGTTACGATGAGCCACATCAATCGCACTTCTTACGCGGCGGTAGAGCTTCTCATCCACATCAAAGCCAAAGCGAATTGGGTCTACTTGAGTGATCGAAACAAGAGGAACGAGTTGAATTTTCGAAATACGGTCACCCACTCGGAAGTTGCTGAAACCCACGCGACCAGAGAAAGGAGCATGCACAGAGCTAAATTCAAGATCGAGCCTTGCTGAAACCAGCGTCGCCTTCGCCTCTTCTACCGAAGCAATCGCTGCGGCTTGCGCGGCAATGGCGTCATCGTATTGCTGCTCACTGATGCTTTTATCTTTGATGAGTTTCTTCACACGTTCTGCATCACGCGTAGTTTGAACGAGTTGCGCTTTTGCTTTTTGCAACGACGCTTTTGCATACGCCAGTGCCGCTTTGTAAGGACGGTCGTCGATTTCAAACAACAATTGGCCTTTTTCGACCATATCGCCATCTTTAAAATAAATCGCGGTTAATTCTCCACCGACTCGCGGCATAATATCAACGTCATTTACCGCTTCAGTTCGACCGATAAAAGTATGATAAGGAGTGATTTTTGTTTCGGTTAGGGTAACGGTTTCAACAGAGGGTGCTTGGGCTGTTTTCGTTGCGATATCGCCAGTTTTGCATCCTGATAGTAATGCAGAAGATATAGCAATAGATACCAACGCAAATTTATATTTGGCTTTCATGATAAACCTACTTTATATAGAAAGTGCTTTGGCCTAGATATTTAAATATATGGATAAACACACTTTCTATTCTGGAAATAAACGAGGTAGTTAGAATTGGTAGTTAAATTCGATACGGTGATCACCATCACCGAAATTAACGTGCTCATTCCAGTTTGCAAAGTAACGAATATTTGCGCGAGGATTAATTTGATAAGACAACGCGAACTCATGAGTCAAGATATTATCTTCACCTGCATAATAAGTATCTTTATATTGACTAGACCCTGACAACATATGCATATACATTGGGTTGTAGTTAATCCAGATTTTATCGGTTAATTCAATTTTTGAGTACATACCCACAACAGTGAAAGTACCTGGAATTTCATAACCTTTGTCATCACCACTAAAATCATTAGCAATAGTGATACCCGCACCAGCTAAAGGAAATAGCTGCAACATACCAAACTTAGGTAGACCTTGAATAAAGCTATAAGATGCATCTAATTTATCGTTATCAACGTCGTAGTTTACATCTAATTGACGGCCTAGACCTTTTGCGACTTCTACTTGGAAATTACGTAGTCGGAAAGAGTCAATGCTGTCATCAACGTTGGCATATATTGGATCGTCATTGTCGCGAATGCCAAATAGCTCACCACCAATGCCTTTCATTTCAATGATGTTCATCGCCATGGTACCAGGCTGGCTAGATTGGTAAGTTTGACCGATTTTGATGTTCGCGCCTTTATCAGTAATACCAAAGCCAGCTTGGGTGTATACCGCAAGTGGGTCAGACATATCTTGTAGTTCTTCGTTATTGTTTGTCTGCGCATAGGCAGAAGACGCGAGTTGTAGGGCTGCAACCATAATGGCAACAGACGGTTTCACTAAATTCATAAAACTGTATCCATTTTAATGATTATAAAATTATTCACGTCATGAGGTCATCATAAATAGCAAGCAACACAACTCGCTTTGGATAACATAAATTATCAAAGCAAATTCAATAATGACGAAACATTCGACGCTTTAATTAAAATAAAATAAAGCATCGTAAAAGTTCAATCACCGCTACTTATATCTTATATAACTTGAAATTTGGTAATACTAACGAAGAAGGAAATATTAAAACTTATTAAAATTCAATTATCATTAGAACGAATGATTAATTAATCTTACCATATAAATAGAGAGTGCAATGGATTTAGGTGATCGCGATCAATGTTTCATTTCGATCGTACAACACTCTTCAGATTAATTAGAACATTATAATAATTTAAAAAACCTTAGTTTGATTAGCCTCGCATCAGATTAGAATAGTAGCCCTATAATAAATAAAAAGGGAATCACTCTCTGTGATTCCCTTTTTATTATCGAGCGATAAAGCGCCGATGCATTTCGATAACTAAAACGCAAACAATTCGCACTATTGCAGTTTCTCTATTCCCATATTGAACAGTGCAAAACTATAAATATCTGCATTTGTCTCAATTATTTTACGCGTTGGTGTGCCTGCACCATGTCCTGCATTGGTTTCGATGCGAATTAAGGTCGGATTTGAACCCGCTTGCTTCGATTGCAACTCAGCAGCAAATTTGTATGAGTGAGCAGGAACAACACGGTCATCATGATCACCGGTTGTAATCAATGTTGCTGGGTATTCCACCCCCGCCTTTACATTGTGCACTGGCGAATAATCTTTCAGATATTGGAACATCTCTTTACTTTGCTCTGCCGTGCCGTAGTCATACGCCCAACCAGCACCTGCGGTAAAAGTATGGTAACGCAGCATATCCAGTACGCCGACTGCTGGCAGCGCCACTTTAAACAGCTCTGGACGTTGCGTCATAACGGCCCCCACTAACAAGCCACCATTCGATCCACCGTTAATGGCTAACTTGTTTGATGACGTTACCTTTTCATCAATTAGGAATTCAGCCGCAGCAATAAAGTCATCAAACACATTTTGCTTTTGCATTTGAATGCCAGCGTTGTGCCACTCTTTGCCATATTCCCCACCACCACGAATGTTCGCTACCGCGTAAACACCACCAAGCTCTAACCAAGCCGCACGTGTCGGGCTAAAAGATGGCGTGAGGCTAATGTTGAAACCGCCATAACCATATAGGATGGTTGGTGCACTGCCGTCCATCGGTGTCCCTTTTTTATAGGTGATGATCATCGGCACTTTTGTTCCGTCTTTTGAGGTGTAAAACACCTGGCGAGAGTCATACAAAGCGGGATCAAATGGCGCTTTAGATTTGTAGTACACCTCGCTATCACCATCTTTGATGTTCAGACGATAG
This sequence comes from Vibrio sp. 1562, assembly GCF_033340155.1. NCBI lineage: Bacteria > Pseudomonadati > Pseudomonadota > Gammaproteobacteria > Vibrionales > Vibrionaceae > Vibrio > Vibrio sp. 1562. Next base: position 207,963 of record NZ_JAWOVY010000006.1, on the reverse strand, counting down.
GTAGTGCTTGGCATCTTGTAGTTGGTGAAAGAATAGTAGACTTCGGTTTCATCTTTTTTACCCGAGAAACCGTATGCGCTGCCAATATCAGGCAATTTGATTTCTCGGATGAGTTTGCCGTTCATGTCGTATTGCTTCACCATCGAGATCGCATCAACAATATAGCTCGCAAACAAATTGCCACCCGCGGTAGAAACACGTAACACGTTCTTTGTTTCAGGAATCAAATCTTTCCAGTTTTTGGGCTGCGGCTGACTTGCATCCACCGTCACGACGCGTTTGTTCGGTGCATTAAGGTTCGTAACCAAGTACAGTTTCGTGCCTTGGTTGTCTATCACCCAAGTATCAGAACTGGTGTTATCTAAAATGGTTTTCAGCGGGCTATTTGGCTTACTCAGGTCTTTGAAGAACAGTTTGTTGCCCGACGTCGATACGCTGGCTGAGATAAACAAGTAGCGTTCATCTTCCGACGTGTAACCCCCAACGTAGCGATACTTTTCGTCCTTTACACCACCGAAAATTAATTGGTCTTCACTTTGTTTCGTCCCTAGTTTATGAAAGTAGAGCTTGTGTTGGTCTGTCTTCGCGGAAAGTTCACTCCCTTTTGGCTTGTCATAACTTGAGTAATAGAAGCCTTGATTGCCGAGCCAACTGATGCCACTGAACTTAATATCCACCAGCGTTTCACCGACGGGCTTTTTGGTTTCTGTGTCTAACACAATGACTTTGCGCCAATCGCTACCGCCTTCCGAAATGCTGTATGCAACCAAAGATCCATCTCGTGAAAAGCTCACTCCCGCTAACGATGTGGTGCCATCTTCACTAAAAGTATTTGGATCGAGGAAAATTTCTGCTTCACCATCACCTAGCTGCCGATAAAGCACGTCTTGGTTTTGTAACCCGTCATTTTTGTAGAAGTAAGTGAACTTACCCTCTTTGAACGGCTGGCTTTGTTTTTCGTAATCCATGAGCTTAGTAATGCGCTCTTCAATCTGCTCGCGGTAAGGGATTTTCGCCAGATAATCAAACGTCACTGCATTTTGTGCCTTAACCCATTCTGCGGTTTCTGGGCTGAGATCGTCTTCCAACCAGCGATAAGGATCACTCACTTTTGTACCAAAGTAGTCATCGACAACATCCACTTTTTGTGTGGTTGGATACGTGATGGTTTTCGGGGTTACCTGTTCAACCGACGATTGCGCCGCTTCATTTGCATACGCCACCGACAACACACTTCCGAGTGCGAGAGCCGTTGTGAGTGCTAGGGTGTTCTTTTTCATGAAATTCCTTTTTATTTTTCTGTTGTCTTTTTGTGCAATACATCAGAACTCTACTATATATCGACAAAATGAATCTAATTTCATTAAACGAGTTGTGAAAGCCATCCTAACTCCCTCATTTCCTTCCAGTTCTACAAACTAGTAAGTGGAAGTGTAGAACTTGGGAACAATACTGAAGAGCCACGATGGCGTTTACTCTCTTTCGTCTAAGTCAGCTCGATTTGGCGCAAAACCCCAGACTCAGAAGCGAAATCTTGGTCGTGACTAATCAGAACAAATCCACCTTTGTATACATTTAACGCCTGACTAAGCATTATTTTTGACTCGAGGTCGAGATGGTTATCTGGTTCATCAAGCAGCAGCAAAGGCTGAGAATTTTGGTTGCTGACTATCAGCATCGCGAGCTTCATCTTCTCGCCACCGCTCAGTAGGCGCCCCAATCGAAACACAGCATCTCGACGAAAACCGATCCCGGCCAATAAGGTCCTCGCTTCACTTTCCGTCATCTCTTGGCAGCTCTCCATTACGTTCTCAAGTAACGAAAGATTTGGATTCACTGCACCAAAATGTTGGTCGAGATAGTACAAAGGCGTATTCACTTGCAACTCACCACTCTGCAACGATAACTCGCCAAGCAACGTCTTTAACAAGGTTGATTTTCCGCAGCCATTTCTCCCTTTGAGATGGACTTTGTCGTTCGCAAAAATCTGCAACGTGATAGGCGTAGAATTCCCAAAAGGTAATATACCTTCTTGTATCGACAACACTTTTCGCGAACGGTTCGGATTATCTGTAAGATAAAGCTTTTGCGCCTTGAGTTGCTCATGTCGCGATTGCAACGCCTGTTCTTTGGCTTGTAAATGCGCTTGTCTGAGTTGCTCATTCTTATTGCGATTTGAAGCGCTGGCGGTCGCGCTATCCTTTTTTCCATCAAGCAAAATTTTGGGCTGACTGCCGTCTTTGCGCAGTTTGTTCCCTTGCGCGGCGCGTTGGTCTGCTTTTTCGCGATTTTTCTGGGCTTGCTCGGCTAACCGTTTTTTCTGTTTATCGACTTGCGCTAACTGCCTCTCAACCGCTTGCAGTTCAGTGCGTTTTTTCTCGGCGTACACATCGTAATTTCCACCAAAAGCCTGTAAACCTAGGCCCGATAGCTCCCAAATTTCCTCCATCTCTCGCAGCAGCTCACGATCGTGACTGATGAGTAAAATCGCACCGCTGAAATGCGTCATAGACTCTATCAACCATTGTTTCGCCTCGGTATCGAGGTGATTGGATGGTTCATCGAGAATCAAAAGCTCCGTTTCGTTTTCAAACAACTGCCATAACTGCAAACGTGCCAACTGACCACCACTGAGCCGAGCACAAGAGAAGTCAGGGTCTTGCGGCAAGCCCATCGCAGCAAGCTGCTGTTTGAGTTTCAGTTCAATATCCCACTGTTCGCCAACCAGTTCGAACCAATGCTCAGAAACATCACCTTGTTCAATCTGCTTCAAAGCATGTAAGGCCGAGTCTGTTCCTAGAAATTGGGCGATCGATTGCTGACCTGAAAGCAGATCAGACGGCTGCTGGCGATACATCATGAAAGAAGAGGGAGCAGTCACAACACCGCTGGCAGGCTGAATTTCTCCCGCTAAAATGGAAGCCAAAAGCGACTTGCCGATGCCATTGCGCCCAACCAAACCAACACGTCGTTTAGTCATGGAACAAGAAATAGACTGGAATAGCGTATCGCCATTATCAAACTGATGGCTAACATTAAAAGCTTGTAAAACTGGCATAATTTGCCTCCTGTATGACAGGGACAACAGCCGTAGCTATGATTTGAAATTGCAACAAAACGCGTGCACAAACGCATTAAGCTCTATGTAAAGCTCGACGATATACGTCAAATCAAAAAGTCGTCTTGTTGCAAAGAAATATCGGAAAGTGAGCTACGCCTACTAACCCTGCAGATCCAAAAAATAAGTAAAAATATGGATGACAGGTTTAGTTCTTCATGTTGGCGTAATCTCCTAGAGAAATGATGCGCAGAGTGTAGCCGCTTTTTTGTTCAAAAAGCAAGCTTTCTAACCAAATGTGAACAAAAAGAAAGTTTCACAATAAGTTGTTATATCACATTAACTTTTTAACAAGTCTTTGAACAATTTCGAGATCTTAGCAACACAATTTTTATCCAAGCCATACTATGCTTAGGGTAAAGATAATCCACATAAGGGCGTGGTTATGAAATACAAACATATCCTTGTTGCACTCGAACTGTCAGATGAAAGCACCGTGCTTATCGACAGAGCGGTATCAATGGCAAACTATCTCGACTCCGATATATCCTTTATTCATATTGATGGTACGCACGGAGAAATCTATCGTGAGCTTGTAGACATCAAAGAAAACCCGGATCAAAGGCCGTTGAATGAGCATTCAATGGAATGTTTAAAAACATTTAGTGATTACATGGATTACCCACTTAAACATTTCTTCGTAGGTACTGGCGACTTGGCTGATAAATTAGAGGTCACCATTAAAGAGCAAGAAGTGGATCTTCTGATTTGTGGTCACCACCAAGATTTCTGGAGCAAGATTATTTCTTACTCCAGACACTTAATTAACAAGTCACCGGTGGATATTCTAGTCGTCCCTATTCATGATTAGTAAAAAGTAACGCTTCCCAAAACCACCAATTTATTTGGTGGTTTTTTATTGATATTGAAACAGCTTAAACAGTTTTCCAAACTAGCTTGGCGATCATTTATGAGTTACATTTTCTAACCAACCCGCGCTCCTACTGGGCATGGTTATTTAGATAGCAAGGATCCCTATGGCAAATAAAAAAGTACTCATTCTCTTTGCTCATCCTTCCCAGCATCGTTCAGAAGTGAATACTCCACTTTTCAAAGAAGCTCAAAAAATTGAAGGCGTGACATGTGTTGATCTCTATGGCGAATACCCTCGTTTCGATATTAATATCGACCGTGAGCAGCAACGCTTACGTGAGCATGACGTGGTGATTTTCCAATTTCCACTATATTGGTATTCAACGCCTGCGATTTTAAAAGAGTGGCAAGATCTGGTTTTGGAATATGGCTTTGCTTACGGTACAGATGGCACAGCACTGCAAGGTAAGACCATGCTTTGTGTGCTGTCTGCAGGGGGTAAAGAAGAAGCTTATAAGGCAGAGGGCTACAACCACTTTACGATTCGTCAACTGCTTGCGCCTATTGAACAAATGTCCGCACTGACCGGCATGAACTACATTGCCCCTCTCGCGATGTTTGGCGCACGTACAGCAGATGAAGAAGGGCGAATCCCTCGTCATGTCGAGCGGTACAAGAGCCTGCTAACAGCTTTAGTCGAAGATAGGTTGGATGTTGAAGCTGCGGCGTCATTAATCAAGCTTAACAGCGCATTGCCAGAGCTCATTAAGGAGGCTTCATGACAGGGATATTCTTACAAGCCTTCGTATATTTGATTGCTGCTGTAATTGCAGTCCCACTTGCTAAGCGTTTGGGACTTGGGTCCGTTTTAGGCTATCTCATCGCAGGTGTGGTCATTGGCCCAATTATCGGTTTAGTCGGTGAAGAAACAACAACAATCCAGCACTTTGCCGAGTTTGGCGTGGTGATGATGCTGTTTCTCGTCGGTTTAGAGCTCGAACCCAAAATGTTGTGGGCGATGCGCAATCGCTTAATGGGTTTAGGAGGTCTGCAAGTCGGTGGTACCGTCGCGGCGATTATGGGTATTGCCTTGTACTTTGACCAGCCTTGGACCATAGCCTTAGCCATAGGTTTGATCTTCGCCCTCTCTTCTACTGCGATTGTTTTGCAAACTTTTAGCGAAAAAGGATTAACGAAGACGGAAGGTGGACAAAACGCTTTCTCCGTGTTGCTTTTTCAAGATATTGCAGTGATACCAATGTTGGCGTTCATTCCTCTATTGGCCTTACCTGAATTAATTGAACAGGCACAGTCCGCGGCTCAAACAGCCGCAGCGCACCATGAAGAATTAAGCCTCGTTGCGGGGTTGCCAGGCTGGGCATACGGCATCGTAATCACAGCATCGATTGCAATCGTCGTCGTTGGTGGACACTTTTTAAGTCGACCTCTGCTCAATTATGTGGCTAGCTCTGGTTTGCGAGAAATCTTTACCGCAACTGCACTCATGCTTGTCATTGGTATCGCTGCACTAATGAGTTTAGTGGGCTTATCTCCTGCCTTAGGAACCTTCTTGGCTGGCGTTGTATTGGCGAACAGTGAATTCCGCCACGAGTTAGAATCCAATATCGAACCATTTAAAGGTCTATTGTTAGGTCTGTTCTTTATTACCGTTGGCGCAGGGATCAACTTCTCGGTCCTTTTTGGTGATTTCTGGTTGGTCATGGCATTGACCATTGGCGTGATGGTTTTGAAAGCCTTGGTGCTGTTTATTCTTGCACTGATATTTAGGGTGAAAGGCAGCAACCGCTGGCTGTTTACCCTAAGCTTGGCTCAAGCAGGTGAATTCGGCTTTGTGCTTCTAAGCTTTTCAGTGCAAAACCACGTCATCCCATTTGAACTCTCACAAACTCTTGCGTTAGTGGTTGCGATTTCGATGTTCCTGACACCAGGTTTGTTTATTCTGTTTGATAGAGTGATTCTGCCGCGCTTTGAAAGCCAGTCAAATGAACGCGAAAGCGATACGATTGAGGAAACAGGCACGGTGATCATCGCCGGCATCGGCCGCTTTGGACAAATAGTGAATCGCCTATTGGTATCAAACGGCGTGACTACCGTGGTACTTGACCATCAATCTGACCAAGTCGATAACATGCGCCAGATTGGCACTCGCGCCTATTTTGGCGACGCGACTCGACCAGATATGCTACATACAGCCGGCATTGAGCACGCCGCTGCGTTGGTTGTGGCGATTGATAACCAAGAATCGAGTGTAGAACTGGTGAAGTACGTTAAGCACACGTACCCAAAAGTAACAGTGATTGCACGTGCCTTTGACCGTGGACATGGCTATCTTTTGCGTCAAGCGGGGGCTGATATTATTGAATCAGAGACCTACCATTCTGCATTGGAGATGGGCGGTCACACAATGAAAGCCCTTGGCATTCACCCCTTCTTTGTTGAACAACAGAAGGCGACATATAAGCGTGTTGAAGCACGTAAGTCAGAAATACTTTACAAAGCTTGGGAAGATGATTCTGAAGGTGAACGCTATGACAACAATTTCCGACAACTGTTTATTCAGTTAGAGGAGAAAATGGCGGAAGAGATGCAAAAAGATCGTCATGACAAACTATCGCGGTCAGAACGTGGTTGGACACCGCCACCTAAAGGTTACGCAGATGACTTTAATGAAGATAACGTCCAAGAGCTAACACCACCAAGAGAAGAGCCTATCCAACGATAACGCACTCCATATTAAAAACCTCCCGCTTGGGAGGTTTTTATTTTTTCAGTACAGAGCCACACGCCGTGCAGGATAAAATGATCTTCTCGATATTACATAAGATCATTCATTAAAATCTCATACTCTTCGTTTGCTTCTTCCACTAAATGAGAAAGCTCTAACGCATCAGTAACTGCAAGATTGAACTGCCACGGAGTTGTGTCTTCTTTACCACAGATTCGAGTTTCACACCCACGACTCTCAAAAGACAAATCATCAAACTCTGTGGTGTGGCGCTCTTGAAGTTCAACAATCTCAACTTCTAATTTACCAACAGGGTTGACTTTAACGTGGGCATGTAACTCCGAACTGTTAGACAAACAATAATCTCTATGAACCGCAATCATGGCCGCCTCCTTGGTCTGCCAACTGACAACTCAACATTGAGTGTAGACGAGGGATTTTGAACGTGGCGTGAAATAATAATGAAGATTGATCTGTCTCATTAGAACAGACAATTGTTGTCATGAAGGCATTAGCCAGCATGAATCTCATCTGATTTAAATTGTTCTGAGATCGTAATAGTTGGCATTTACCGAGACTTTCCCTATTATCGAAACAAAATTACTGTGGTCATTCTTTAGAGGTCAGTATGGAGCTTGAAGCCGTTGCTAAAGCACTAAAAGAGTTAGGGCATCCGACTCGTTTAAGTATTTACAAAGAAGTCGTCAAAGCGGGATACAAAGGTATCGCGGTAGGCGGCGTACAAGAAAAGCTTGGCATTCCAGCATCCACTCTCTCTCATCATATCTCGAGCCTTGCTTCAGCCGGTCTTCTCACCCAGCGCCGTGAGGGTAGAACCCTTTTTTGTGTTGCAGAGTATCAGTGCTTAGATGACGTAATTGGTTTTTTAAAAGCAGAATGTTGCGTTAACGAGTGCTCATAAATTTCTAGCAAAAACGAGAGAGTTTGAGTTTATATTGAACTTCAGCAGAACGTGAATGACGATGAAAAACATACACACCGAAGTTGCTAACCTCGGTGTGTACATCTTCTACTTCGCGACGAGTAACATCGACGACTTAGATGGTACGATTAACTTACCGTCAGTTGGAATGATTTGTTCTGTCATCAAATCAACCCAATTACCATCGATTTTTAATGTCAAAGACTGTTGACGCTGTGATTTATTAAGCACCACAATACCTTTGTCACCTCGCTTAAGTACGAGCATGTCATCGTTACCTTCAAGAACACTCATCGGCTCGCCATGCGTCATATTATGGAACTGGATCATTTTTGCCATTCTCGGATCGCTCCATGCACCTTGCCATCTTGGCTGACCATTTTTACCTTTAATACCGCTGGTGTTTAAGTCGGTATAAATCAACGGCACACCACCATCTCGGCCTAGAATATAGGCATAAGCTAACCATTCGTTTTCCTCGTCCATGATGAGATCAAGAAAGACATCATTGTTAGGAATATCATGTGTGATAGCAAATGTAATCGCACGACCGGGAGACAGAGCCTGACCAAAACAATAGGGATCAATCAGAGACTTGAAGCTGCCCTTTTTAGCAAACGCCTTAAACATGGTTGAGAACAAAGGGAAATCGTACGCACCTAGGCGAGTTTCCTGTAGATACGGCTCAAGAAACAGCTGATACTCTTCTTCCGTCGCACCGCCATCGGTAATAATTTCACCAAATATATGCACATCCCGCGTGATGTCGTCTGTCCAAACACGCTTAAGATGCTCTAACGTCATGTGTTTCGCAGCGTCAATACGAAAACCTTTCACACCAATAGCTTTCAGCGCCTTTAGGTACGCTCGCTGCTGCTCAACAACATGGTCACAAACACGAAGAGTTGGCAAGCCAGGATCGGTTGGCCCACCTGTGATACGTCCGTTTTGAACCTGCCACTTATCTTTCCAGTCTTTGATGCCGAATGCTTCAACAAAGTCCTCTTCATCAAAAAGTGGTTGAGATAGATCGCCAAACAACGCTAGCGACTGATATTTCTGTTTGTTGTTCTGGTATTCCTCCAAGACCTCTTGTCTTGGGTACTGAAGGTCTCTGCGAAGGTGGGCCTCATTTGCCATATGGTTAAACACTACGTCGGCATAAACCCACACACCAACTTGCTCCAGTTCACGAACCATATGAATAAAATCTTTGGTATCACCCAAGGCATTATCGATAACACGATAATCCTGTGGTTGATAACGCTGCCACCAGCGCTCATCGTGTGCGCTTTTCATTGGTGGCGAAACCAACACAGAGCCATAACCAAGCTCGCGGATTTCTTTTGCTCGTTGGGCAATGTCAGCATACTTCCAATCAAACGCATGTAAGATAACGTTTGCACCGAATGATTGTGTTTCCTGTGAGCCACTCATGTTGTTCTCCTGCTCGTTTCCACTCACGATTACTTGTTTGCATTTTTTTGTGAGTGAATTCAATAATCGAAATTATAAAAGCTATTCATCAGAGGCACTCACCCTTTTAGCACTAACTCAAGGCTGAAATCGAAGGCGTAGCAACTCATCCATTGCACAGCGATAAATCGTTCTGAGTGAATAACGGGCACACAACATACAACCCAAATAGCCCAACACAAACCTAAAATATTGTTTTTATTGGCAAAAACATCAATCAAAAAAGATGCAACATAAGACCTACGTACGCCCTAAAATAGGCCCAAAGGATAAAAATAGCCAAGCCAACCCGTTTAGTAATCAATTGTTAATAAAACGAAACTGGCAGGTGGATCACGTTTGGCGCGTTTCAAAAATCCAGTAAATCACCATACCTAGCGTTAAAAGACTAAAGATTTCTGTTTGTATCTGTCCCGAAATGACTTCAAAATGCGAAACTTAGCTTATCTCTATGGGGTATGCTCTACCTTGGAGGATAATAATGAATATCAAAGAATTTTCTGACCTCGTCGGGCTATCTGCTCATACACTTCGATACTATGAAAAAATCGGTTTACTTAAACATGTCCATAGAAACGCGAGTGGACATCGAATGTATAGTTCGAAAGATCTAAACTGGATAAGCTTTGTTAAACGTTTAAAAGAAACTGCAATGCCACTTGAAGAGATTCTAGAATATGCCAAATTAAGGGAAGTCGGCTCTCAATCTGTACCACAACGTCAAGCCCTGTTAGAACAACACCAAGAAAACCTCAAACGCCACATTGAGCAACAGAAAAAGCACTTATCGGCTCTAGAAGAAAAAATTGCCTTGTATAAAAGCGGAAAAGTTCGTTGACTTAGAGTTAACTCTAACGATTAAGGTGTGTTTACGTTTATTCACTAGGAACATACCGATGGAACAATCACGCTTTAACAAAGGATTAGAACTACTCTCTCAAATTGATGGCGACGCTGGTCATAATGTCATCGAAACCTTACAAGATATTTGTCCAGATTTAGCTCAGTACACCATTGAGTATCCGTTTGGCGATATTTATGCTCGCCCGGGCTTAGACCTAAAATCGAGAGAAATCGCAACCGTCGCCGCGCTAACGGCTATGGGGAATTGCGCGCCGCAACTAAAAGTGCACTTAAATGCAGCGCTGAATGTAGGCTGTAGCGAGGATGAGATTAAAGAGATCATTTTGCAGATGTCCGTCTACGCAGGGTTTCCCGCGGCATTAAACGGCATGTTTGCATTCAAAGAAGTGTTAGCGGAAAGAGCAGAGTAATAACAACGTTGAAATCAATTTAACCGCAGTTAAAAACGGCCCTTGGGGTTCGGGCCGTGATTAAAACAACGAGTGAATTAGCGCTCAGGAGTTTCAAGCAGTTTAACCGCGCAATCTACCGCGTTGTTAATGCCTTGACTGCTCTCCAACTTGCCTGAACTTGCAGGACCAAGGGCACAAGAATACAAAGCCAGCTGCTTATCGAACGGCAGATCCAACTGTTCATAGAGATTTTGTCGGATTCTTGCATGTTGTTCTGGTTCTTGGTTAGCAAGGCTAATCAACGTTTCATAAATAAGCGTTTTCATGTCTTTCCCTTTTCACTTTATTGCACGGGGTGCATATATATTGTATCCATTTGGGAATCACAAATCAGAAGCTAGGTCACAGAACGCGTCGCTAAAAAAGTTTATGTGCGCGGTAAATTGCAATACAAACCTAAAGCCGTTTAGAAAAAGGGCAACCGATAACTCGATAGATCAGCCGATTAACTAGCATTCGCCGCTGTTTGTTTATAATCGTGTCCGATATAAACAAAAACGTCGCTGTATCAGCGACGTTTTATCTCGACTTTAGCTAATCGAACCTGTTTAGTTGAAGTGCACTAGCATTTCAACGTCATCACCTTGCTCTGGAGCCTGAAGAGCGAAGTACACGTACCCTGCTTCAGTAACAGGAATCGCAAGGTATTCATTGCTGCCTGCATAGTTGGACGCATACTCGTGCTGCTCTACTGTAGGCCAATGTTCCCTACTCGCGTATAGATCGACATTACCAGTTTGAGAGTGAGCCGTTAGCCATACACGAACCTCTTCAACACCTTCAGGCACATAAACTGCTGCATAACGCTGCTTGTGAACGGTAAGCATTTTGGCTTCACCAGACTCTAATACCACAGGTGCTAAATCATCTTGCACTTGGGTTGGCGGTGTTTGCGCTTCCACTTCTAACGCAGCCACAAGATTCACTGAGTCATAGCTATCACGTCCAGTTAAGCTGATGTAGTAACGACCCGCTTTAACGTAACCATCTTGCTTTGGTTCAAACACAATCTCTTCATTGCTGCCATCAGCATATTGACTCATTTCGAAATCATAGTAATGCGCGATTTTGTTGTAGCTCATGTAAAGATCCGCATCACCCGCACCCTCAATAGATACATTGAAGTTAACGGTGTTGGCTGGAACATCAACGTAGAACAGTTTTTCGCTGTATGCTTCGCCACTGAGCTGAAGGCTTTGGTTCGCCGTCAATTCAGTCACTTTTGCTTCAGGGCTTGTTGGTTCTGTTGGTTCTGTTGGTTCTGTTGGTTCTTCTGGGTCTGTATCAGGTTGCTCAGGTTCCACTTTTAATGTGTCCAACCAACGTTCAAACTCAGCATCGTATTGTTGACCTAAAGACGTCACCTGCTGTGCCCATTGTTCGAACTGGCCAGAGCGCGACAATGCCAACAAGCTTTCGACGTCTTGTGGATGATTTTCTAACATGAATCGAACAGCTAGATAACCCCAACGATAGATACGATTGGTATCGTGAGAGTACGTGGTATCAAACACAGTGGAAAGGCTCAGTTTACCATCTGCAATCAGCTCAATCGCAGCTTGGTAACCTTGCTTGTAATGCATGTATTCAGCAAAACCTTCTAGCCACCAAACAATATGACCATGAGCCAAGTTATCGCTGAACGAACCGTATTGGTTAAATCGTGCATCTAAATAGTGCGTGTATTCATGTTCTAGGTTCAAGATAGAGAGATCTTCACCATTCGCGTAGCGATAAGCGACGAAACGCGCAGTATTGTCCGCTTTTGAAGGGTCACCTTCTAGGTACTGACCACCGTTGTCCGTTGTATTACCAAATAGGAATGAAGAGTAATCAACGTAACTAGCGTTACTCGCGAATACCGCCACTTCAACACGATCATTCAAATCATCAGCGACAGGTTGATTACCCGTATTCGCAACTCGATGGAAGTCGGCTTCTTTTGCCGCTAGCACTTCACACGCTTTCGCTGCTTGAGCATCGGTCAGATCTTCAGAGCGAATAATGGCAGGTCCCTGACATTCAAAACGATTTGGCATTACACGTGCAGCTAAATCTTGCTTGGCTTGCTCAATATTCAGACCATTTAGGTCTTCTGGTGCGTAGTAGCTCATCATTTCAACGGCAGCAAGCCATAGTTTGTCATGCTCACTACCCAGTGGATAACGCTGCATCACCTGTTGCATTACTGCCAATGCTTTGCGTTTGGTCTCCTGATCTGGGCTCGCGAGCAAACGACCAGTTTCACGTAATGCATTGAAAACGATAAAGCTTGCATCCGTATCTAATGCCCAAGCATTATCAGATGCGAATTTCACCAACGTATCAATATGGTGTGTATTGTTTGCCATGTATCGGTAGAACGCATCGTTCGCCGCATGGCCTGCCATAGAGCGGAACAAGTTGTTTAAACCATCGACCCATTGCGTGTCCTGTGCGGTTTCACGATTAAAGTGCATCAACGCGGCCATCATGCTATCCATGGTCAGCGGCAACTGCTTAACGTTATCAACCATCAAAGTCAGGCTCTTCATTGCACCAACTTGTTCACGACCTTGATCCAAAGCATGAGGGTTGTTTAGGAATAGGTTCGTCGACTGAGCAAAACGCTGACTCAACGCTTGCGAAAACTCAGGTGTACCAGTACCAGCGTTGTAGCGAACGTAGTAGGCCGCTCGAATAAATTCGCCTAGGTTCTCTAGAATACGAGCTTGATCTGCTTCACCACGATAGCGAGCGATTTCTTGATCCAGCGCGACTTGGATACGGCTTAGGCTCGCTTCACTATAGATATCATTCAGCGTTTCTGAAGGTGCTGAAAACCATGCGTGGTAGCAATCATACTCAGCACCAGAAACGGCAGTAGCCAGATCTCGCGATTGTTGTAAATCAGCAACAGCACACTGATTTTGTGCAAAAGAGAAGCCAGACACACTCGCTAGCATACAAGCAAGCGCCAAACGATGGCGCGGGAAAAAACGGATATGAGACATAACAACACTCATTGATTATTAACATACATTGAGTGGGGGTTTATATTCTTTACAGCTCAAACAGTGAAATCAGTGTCATAAAATTTATGAAACCGCTCCCAAAAATAGGTCTTTTACTCTAATTAAATGGGAGCAATCCCACTCCAAAAAAACTCACAATTATCAATAAAAACATTAATTTACCTTTTTCTAAATAACGACTTTATGAGGAAAATTGCCCTTAAACGCCCCCCTTAACTCTTCCAGATAGAGTTCACGACAATCAAAGGTTCTAAATTAAATTTTGATGCTTGATACCATCTATTTTTATTTGTGACTCATACCCAATAAGTCATAGAGTGCATATCAAAAGGTTGGCATTAATGGTAAATTCTCCGCCAAATAAAACACATTTACTCCTCCAGTCATTGATGAGTGAATAAAGCAGATATTTGGCTAGGGATAATACATGTCACTTTGGGGATTTTGGGGAGCGGGGATTGCCTACTTCATGACAACGTTTGCCTTTGTTTTTGGCGGCATTTTTTGGTTATGTTCTGAAGGTAATACATTAAGAGAAACAAAGCGCCAATCATCAATAATGTCCGGGGTTATTGCTTGTACTATTGGAACTTGGGTGCTTGCTTTTGGTGTTTACGTTTACGGTTACTTTTGGGATAACTCTTCTCACTATTATTTTTATTTGCTCGCTCCATGGGGACTTGCCATTTTTGGGGTAAAACTTCGTAACCGCTGGGTTAAGCAATACGCGCGTGTAAAACACGCAAAAGAAGAACAGTGGCAAAAGCACTGGCGAGAATTATTAGGGGAAGATACTGAAGAGCTTCCACCATATACACATGATTACGAGCTCTACTCGGGCATTTGGCAAGCCAATGAAGCGCTCCAAGAACAGTGTTTTGCAGCCCTTCCTCACGGGAAAGCAGTCTACGAGAGAGTGAAAGCCTTCCAAACGATGGCCTCCCCCGCTGGTGACATAAACAATCAAGTTTTGCTGAGTAAACTCGATCAACTAGAGGATGAAATCATTCAAGTTCTTGAGCAACACTCGCAAAAGAAAGTAAGCATTGAAACTGGCGCAGGTACTTTACACAAAGAGTCAAAACGCAATGTTTATCACCATGAGAATGGCCCAACAGAAGAGCAACTGTACGACTCAATCAACCTCCAACATGATTTGGATCGAGAGCTACGCAACATTATCTATGATCGGCTCGGTTACGATGGCGAAGATGAGTACTTTTTCCTCCAAGCGCCACTCGAAGAGCTTACCGAGAATGAAACCGCAATCAACTGGATGCTCTGGGGGTTAGTAAGCAACCATTTTGCTGTTGACCCATACCAAACGGCGTTGGATCTCAGCCTAATGAATGCGGAACCAAGATGGGGGCAAAATGAACGGTTTGTAATGATTACGGCTCAATAAACGCAAGTACTAAGTCTAATTTTAATACAACCTATTCTGAGACCACCCTCGCGTTGGTTAACTTAGCCAGTAAGCGGCCAACGCGATCGCGCATTTCACGTCTATCGACAATCATATCTAGCGCACCATGCGCTAGTAAAAATTCACTTCGCTGAAACTCGTCTGGTAACTTTTCACGTACCGTTTGCTCAATGACACGTCTTCCCGCAAAGCCAATACTTGCTTTAGGTTCACCAATATTGATGTCTCCTAACATGGCTAAACTCGCCGAGACGCCACCATAAGTTTGGTCCGTCAATACTGAGATATAGGGTAATCTGTGCTCAGATAAGTGGTTTAACGCGGCGCTGGTTTTTGACATTTGCATTAGTGCCACCAAAGACTCTTGCATGCGCGCCCCTCCGCAAGCGTTAAAACATACTAACCCAGATTTTGTATTAATTGCGCTTTCAATTGCTCGGACAAACTTCTCGCCAACCACTGCGCCCATCGAGCCTGCCATGAAAGAGAATTCGAATGCACACGCAACAACAGGCAGCCCCAATAACTTGCCCTGCATCACCACCAACGCATCTTTTTCTCCAGTCGTTTTCTGCGCTAAAGCAATTCGCTCTTTATATCGCTTTAAGTCTTTAAAACCCAAAATATCTTGTGGCTCCAACTCACTTGCCAACTCTTGTTGTGTTCCATGGTCCAGAAAAGAGATCAACCTTTGACGCGCAGCCATTCTCATGTGATATGAGCATTTAGGGCATACTTCCAAATTTTCTTTTAACGCGGCACGATAAAGTATTTGTTCACACTCAGGACACTTTGTCCAAACGCCCTCAGGGATAGACGCTTTGCGCGAACCTATTATATTTTTATTCTCAAATAACCGTTCTAACCAGCTCATAAATTCACCACTATTGATTACGTTCTAGCGCGATATCTCGTTGTTTGTTCGCTTAAACTTGTAAATAAAATTGTATGTAACTTAGTACAGGGATAAAGTGCGATATGCTGGCTTGATAATCCAATAAAGTGGGATAATGAAATGTTTGATAACGTTGACCAAATCTGGTTAAAAAGTTTTCACTGTGTTTATGAGAACAACAGCTTTAAGCGAGCCGCTGAGTGTTTGAATATACCAACATCAAATATCAGCCGACACATTGCCCTGCTTGAAGAAAAGTTAAACATTAGGTTGTTCAATAGAACAACAAGGCGAATGACGCCTACCGAGGCTGGAGAAGAGCTCTATAGCAGCACTCGTCCGTTATTGGAGCAACTCAACGCCGCACTAGAAACGGTAACGCGCCACTCGCACACGGTAACAGGGGAACTGCGAATTCTTATGCCAGACACACCTGTACTGGCCAAAGCGGTTGTCACCTTTTGCACGCAATACCCGTCAATCTCTTTGTCTTGCGATACAACGCTAAACCCTAAAGATGATGTTATTGACAGCTTTGATGTCATTTTGAGTTTTCATAGAGGGACTTTGTCAGACAGTAACTGGGTGGCGAGAGAGATAAAACGCTGGCCCAGTGCCATTTTAGCCGCGCCTCAACTAATTGAGAAATACGCCACCCCTTACAAAATTACGGATCTAAGTCATGTTCCCTGCATCACGACGCTTACCGCAGTAAATGGTGCACCATGGGTATTCAGAAACCCTGTTGGGGGCCATATTACTCAAACTGTGCAATCTTCATTCAAAGTAAACAGCGGTCATCTCGCCAGATATGGCGCGTTATTAGGGCTTGGATACGCAATATTGCCAATTGAGTCATGCCAAAATGAGATCAAAAATGGTGAGCTAGAAATCGTCACTCTAGAGTACGAACCTGAGGATTTAGTGCTTTACGCCTTTTACTCGTCAAGAAAACATGTAGCTAAGAAAATATCTATGTTTGTTGAACATTTAAAGCAAAACGCAAAACTTAACGCCTAGCTAAGCTTTACTCAACTAATTTATCGTATTCTGTTTTATCGTCTAGAAAGGACAAACACCGCTAAGCGATTTGAGACTCGATTTTTTCAAATAAAAAAGCCAGCAATTAACATTTACTGGCTTTTATTAAAGAGGGTCAGTTGGCGTTTAGATTCTAAACGCTCCTACGTGACGATCGAGTGTTCGCGATAGCTCCGCGAGTTGTTGACTTGATTCTTCTAGTTGCTCACTCGCTGTTAGCGCACTTTTCACTGAGTGGCTGACGGTATCCATGTTCATATTAATTTCGTTTGCTACCGTTGATTGCTGTTCTGTTGCGGTTGCTACTTGAGTATTGATATCTGAAATAGTCGTCACTTGTGCAGCTATTGCTTCTAAAGCCTGTCGAGCTAACTCAGTTTCTGCCGTTCCTTCTTCAATAAGAGTCTTACTATTACTCATTGAATTCACCGCACTTTGAGCTTCAGTTTGTAGCTGGTGAATCATATTGTCAATTTCATCGGTAGAATGAGCCGTTTTAGTCGCTAGGTTGCGAACTTCATCAGCGACTACTGCAAAACCTCGGCCGGCATCACCAGCGCGTGCCGCTTCGATAGCCGCATTGAGAGCCAATAGATTGGTTTGCTCCGAAATACCTCTAATCACCTCTAGAATACTACCAATCGACTGAGTATTTTCAGCAAGACTCACGATAATGTTGGAAGTGCTGTTCATCTCGTTTTCAAGATTAGTCATCGCCGTTTTGGTTCTTTCTAGCGTCGTGTAGCCATCTTGCGCTTCATTACTTGCTGCACTCGCAGCATTTGCCGCTCCGGCAGCATTGGAGGCAATTTCATTGACCGTCGCAATCATTTCGTTCATGGATGTGACAACCAGCATGGTTTGCTCGTTCTGCTCTTGCCCTCTTGTGAGCGCTTGTTGAGATTGCCCACGCAAAGCGACAGCTGAACTATTAAGCTCCACACCAGTATTTACAACTTGTGTAATAATCTCATGTACTTTCCCAACAAAAACGTTGAAAGCAGAAGAAATTTGCGCGACTTCGTCATTACCTTTCGCTGGCAAACGAACGGTTAAGTCTCCGTCTCCTTTTGAGATGTCTTGTAGAGCGTCTTTAAGCGCAGAAAGCGGTCTCATCAGTTTATTTAGCAGAAGTGACAGAATCAAAACACACATAACGAAGATCGCCACCATAGAGATCAACTGGTAAGTAATAATTCCATTCGTCGCTTGGCTCACTTCAGTAATAGGAATACCGATATCAAAAGTACCGTATAACTGACCATCCACATAAATTGGTGCCATGATGTCAAACACCCATACTTTCTGGACATCGGCATACCACTTTGAGTACTGTTGAACACCTCTCGTCGCGCCTTCAACAGTATATTCATCGTTATAGGTTTTGTTCAACTTGTGCTTATCACTGTGGGCTACTGCCGTCACGTTACGATCAATTACAACGGCATAGCTCACGTCTGAACGTTGTTTCAGCCCCTCAACAAGCGATTGTAAATCTTGCATTGGATTAGCTGAGTTCTCCAAAATATAACTCGCATTTCCCGCTAGAAACTCAGCTTGAACTTGGGATTTGTTTAAGATGATGTCATCGATTTTCTGACTCGAAATTAGGTACGTTGATGCCATACTCGCCACGACAGCAATACCAAACATGGCGCAGACTGCTAATAAGATGATTCTTTTCATTATAATTGTCTCAATACAATTCAATTGATGCTCATTAATCGAGCGCTAAGCCTTTCTTCTCCAAAACCAACCAAACTGCATTTTGGGTCTGTTTGGCAGAGCAAGACATAACTTTATAACTATGTATCTGCTTGGTTCCCGATTACTTTAGACAGAAGGAAAAAAAGTCTTCAAAACGTCACATTTCTACGAGGTTTGGCGAAGGGACGAGTACGCAAAAGGAAACGTTTGCATAGTTAAATTTAACTATGCGACCAAATTGGTATCGAACATTAAAGAAAAGACTTCTAATTAGCGTTTTGACCGTCGGGAGCACTGTGGTCAGTGCTCCCGTTTTATCATTTAGTATCTCAGGTTCAGATATTAGAGCCACAATTGCAGCGGTTGTAATCCGAGATGCTTGGTGAAGCGAGAATGACTTGGTTTGTAGATATGGCAGCGATGTCAGATCGAGTGATTCTCAATCAAGAATCGGCAGCAAAATAGGCAAACCAAGGCATGAAGCCATTGCCCATAAAAAAAGAAAGGAAAAAAATCTTTACCACAGAGTTTAACTTGTCAGCGATATGTATCCATGCATACCCATGTATAAACCAACTGCACTGATCAAGACGCCCGATAAGTAAGGAGCTCGACGTGCAACATCATTCAAACCGCTCCATTTAGATGTCGCTTTTTGCACGCCCACTGCTGCCACAACGCCAACAGCAACCAGAGTCAAGGCTAAGCCAATACTGAATGACACAACTAAAGTCGCACCAAGAGTCATTGCCTTAAGCTGCAAACAGATAAGCAAAACCGTTACCGCAGCAGGGCATGGAATCAAACCGCCCGTTAATCCAAACAGCAGAATTTGCCCATTCGTCACGTCTCGATTCTCAAAGCGTTTTTGAATGTCTAAAGCGTGAGCGCGTTCGTGAGCATCTTGATATTCCTTATCTTCGCTTTCTAAATGAGAACCAGAACGGAAATGTACATCAAAGTCATGGGTATGATCATGGTGCCCGATGATCAAAGTGACAGAAAGTCCATTAGAGACTTCAATGCAAGACGCCGATTCCAAGTATCCATCACGCTCTATAAAGTGATAGATATCAGCAGGTTGATAACCATCACTCGATACCGAAACCTTGATACCTTCAGCAGTTAAAGGTTTACCGCTGAGTGTTCGCAATTGGAAACGGTGATGCTCCCCTTCCTGTGTAATCGAAAGCGAAACATGCCCATGTCCTGTATCCACAACTTGCGTCGTCCAGTCGCGAGCATGATCCTGAGCTTTGTTCCAAGCTCGCTCATCGCTCCATGTCCGCCAAAACATCCATACGCCGGTTGTCACGATAATGACCCCAGAGATAAGTTGCATCCATGGTTCAGCCGCTTCAGCGGTGAATTTCTGGCTAATATACATCCCGCCAACAGCGATTAACCATACAATTATAGTGTGAGAAAGTGTGGCAGCTAAACCCAGCATCACGGCTTGTTTGACCGTTCCTTTCACCGCGACAATGAACGCCGCCATCATCGTTTTAGAGTGCCCAGGTTCTAAACCATGCAAGGCGCCAAGCAAAATGGCACTGGGAATAAAGAACCACCCATTACCTTGTTGTAGTAACGCGACAAAATCCATTGTTGTTCTCTGTTGTTGATTCTAATTTATCGCAAACTATACTCCCCCCTAGTATTAAATACTACCCCCCAGTATAAATTGAGTGCTACATTATCAGTTAGAATAACTCGGCCCGTAACTTAAAGAAGATAAGACATGTCGCATACAACCAGAGATCAAAAGAAGCTCAACACTCGAGTCAGTAAAATACAGGGTCAGGTAAATGGACTTAAAAAAATGCTGGAAGAAGAGCATGAATGCCAAGATGTGTTGCAGCAGATTGCCGCTATTCGGGGAGCAGTAAATGGTTTGATGCGAGAAGTAATTAAAGGTCACTTACTTGAACACGTCGTACTTGAGGAAGACAAAACTCAACGTGAAAAAGATATGGAAGTCGTATTAAAAGTACTGGACTCTTATATAAAGTAACCCTACTTCGCTAGAGTAAAATCACTAGAGTTAAACTCGAATAGAACCTTTATAGGTAATCTCTTACTAAGCGGGAAATAACAATTCCATTTCATATTGATTAAGTTGAAAACGGAACCTATATCGGTTCAATTTAAATAGTTTATTTATAAGAACTAAAACGGCCCAAACATAGGGCCGTTCATATTATTAAAAAACTCTAAACTATCTGATAAAAATACATATTGTGATAGGTTTTTACTTTATGGAAGAGTACAAGTAAACCTTTATACCTCTTGTAATTCGACGTGCTTAGCGCTGTAAGATTTTGTAAATGCAACACACCCCAAAAGTACAGCAAGTGGTAACACAGGATCAAAGATTGAACCATGAGATCCGAAGAATAAGTTAAGAATCATGACTAATGAACCACCAATAGCCCAAGCAATTGTTGTTGGAATAGTCCAAATAATGAGTTGTTTCTTAACCTCAGTCACCCCCATTAATCGATTAACAATATGGAATAGCGAGTCATTAAAGTAGCCAGCAAATAGAGATCCCATCGTAGCTGCCGTCGCTGCGAATAAAAGGTTAACGTCAGGAATATTCACTAAAACTGGGGCAGATATAGAAGCAGCGGTTATCATGGAGACTGTACCAGAGCCCTGAATAATACGAACTAACGTCGCAATAATAAATGGAATCATAACCGCAGAAATAGGAAGCCCTGCAACTTGGTTGGCAATCTCTGCGCCCGCACCCGTTTCACGCAATACGGCACCTAACGCGCCACCAGCTCCTGTTACTAACAAAATGATGCCACAAGTGGAGATTCCTTGTTCCATCTTTTCATTCGCTTCTTCTTTGGTAAGGTTATTACCCAATGTGTAAACCGCTAGTAACGTCGCTATTGATAGTGCAATAGTAGGGCTGCCGATAAAAGCGATAAATTGACCAAATGTTGTTGCAGTCAGCCCTTCGAAACCGAAAGTCCCCTCTAATAAACCCATCACTGATTTCGCAAGTATAAGTAAAATTGGGATAATAATTGGAGCGATAGATTTACTTAAAGATGGTAGGTCTTTCGCTTCTTTACTTGCAATGTACTCTTTGTGATCATTAATCAGTTGCTCACTAGACTTCGAGAAATGTTCGGTTGGAATGAATTCAGGAAACTGCTTTTCTAACCATCTTGCATACCAAACAATACCCATGACACAAGGCGCTGCGATCATCAAACCAAAACCTAACATGCTGGCAAGATCGACACCAAAGATACCAGCAACGCCCAAAGGCCCTGGAGTCGGCGGAATAGCGTGATGCGCTACGACCAAGCCGCCCGCCAGAGCAACCGTAAGCGTTAAAATCGAGCGATTGGACGTTTTTGACAAAGACTTCGCTATTGGATAAAGAATGATAAGCGCGCTATCCACAAAGATTGGGATGCTAACAATATAGCCAGTTACAGCAAGAGCGGCCTCTTCTTTCTTTTTTCCTAACCACTTTATAAAATTATAGGCAATACTTTCTCCTGCTCCAGAAGCCTCTAAAATAGCCCCCATCATAACGCCGAGACCGATGACAATCCCTATACCGCCTAATGTTCCACCAAATCCTTTGCTAACGGTCGCAATCGTGTCGTCAACACTTAACCCACCAATAATACCTGCGATACATGCCGCAATTAACATCGCAATTAACACATGTACTTTTGTACGTAACACAAGAAAAACAAGGACTGATACGGCTACTATTAGTCCAATTACTGAGGTTGGTAACATTAGACAATCTCCATATTGTTAACAGAAATAAATTGTTGTAATACATCCTTGAAATTACTGTCTGCTTTAAATCCAAGCTCCAGTTCTTTAGTACAATCAATTTTTTGTGGCCAACTACTCACAATACGATCAATACCCGCATCATGCTCATAGGTAATATAATTAGAAAGTTGTTTACCCGTTAGAGTGTCCATTGTTTGAATCATCTCAGCTGGTGTAGTTTGAATACCAGGTAAATTAAGCGTTCTATAGGACAGATTATTTAACTGCTCATAAGGCATTAGCCCTGCATATTGAATATTGTCCACCACTCTAGACGGGCTCGATATCCAAAGTTTTAGCGTAGGGTCTACAGGACAATTTGATTCTTGAGCATTCAAAGGCTCACGAATAATTCCGCTTACGAAAGAGCTAGCGGCAAGGTTTGGTTTCCCAGGGCGAATACAAATAGTCGGTAAACGTACGGATACAGCTTTAACAAAGCCTTTACGGGCATAGTCGTTAACCAATAACTCACCTATGGCTTTTTGCGTCCCGTAGGATGACTGAGGATGAAGTGCTGTTATTGGTGTAATCGTTTCCGGAAGATCACCACCAAAGACAGCTAAAGATGAAGCAAACGTAAAACGAATATTAGGGTTTACTTTACGGCAACGCTCAAGCAATAACTGTGTGGTCGTCAGGTTTACAGCTACGCCTAAATCAAAATCTTGCTCAGCATGGCTCGATACAATTGCCGCTAAATGAAAAATGTGTGTCGTTTCGGCAGTAATAACTTGGTCTATATTTTCTCGCTTTGTCATATCCATGACTAAAGAAACGACTCGGTCATCAATGCCCTCTAAGCGCGACTTTTGAATGTCGACAATAGTAATACTTTCAGCTTTGTTTTCTTTTAGTAGTGATTTGGCAAGTAGGGTTCCGAGAAAACCCGCCCCTCCAGTTATGATAATATTCATAGTCACGACCCTTTGTTTTTGTAATTGGTTTCAAGTTATTTATGGATAGAAATTAAAATTGTTATAGGTATGGTTTAACCCAACTAAGGCCCAGCTGCGTGCTATGCCTTGGGTTGTATTCACAACCGATCCAGCCTTGGTAACCAGAGTCATCCAAAACATTGAATAGGTGTGGGTAATTCAGTTCGCCTTCCGATGGTTCGTGCCTTTCAGGCACAGAAGCAATTTGAATATGGCCTGTGTATGGCGCCACATCGCGAATCAACGTACTCAGATCACCGTCCATAATTTGTGCGTGATAGAGATCGAGCTGCAATTTCACGTTTGGACGAGCCACTTGTTTGATGAGTTCCACCGCTTCACGTTGATGTGCAACAAAGTAGTTCGGTACATCGCGATTGTTGAGTGGCTCAATCATCAGCTCAACACCTTGTTCGGCAAACTTATCCGCTGCATAACGAATGTTTGAGATAAAGGTTTCAATATGCTGATCACGAGTGAAGCGTGAATCAACA
Organism: Vibrio sp. 1562; assembly: GCF_033340155.1. Classification (NCBI taxonomy): domain Bacteria; kingdom Pseudomonadati; phylum Pseudomonadota; class Gammaproteobacteria; order Vibrionales; family Vibrionaceae; genus Vibrio; species Vibrio sp. 1562. The sequence goes on along the minus strand of NZ_JAWOVY010000006.1, from coordinate 184,220 downwards.
ATGCCAGACATAGCGTGAACCTTTTTACAGTTCAGTGCCTTGGCGTACATCAGCGCAGTCTCGACGCTCGTTTTAAATTCATCCTCACGCCCCGGAATAGCTGCAAAACCTCGTTCACCTGCATCCCAATCACCTGGAGGCATGTTGAATAACGCTTGCTCAAAACCAAACTGCTGTATCTTGCTTGCTAGTTCTTGCGCTTCGAATGCGTATGGAAAAAGGTATTCCACCGCTTTGAAGCCCGCTTGGTGTGCTTTTTCGAAACGATCTAGAAAAGGAACTTCTGTGAATAACATTGTCAGATTTGCCGCGAATTTAGCCATTACTTACCTCTCCCTTTTAGGTCTTGAATCTCAGTATCCGTTAAGTAGCGGATGTTGCTATCTTTAAGAATGAACGCTAGCTTCGCTGTCTCTTCTAGCTCTTCTGCGTTATCCACTGCATCTTCAAAGTCCGTACCCGTGATCACTGGACCATGGTTCGCCAGGAGGAAAGCTCGGTAGTCACTAGCCCGCTGCGCAAGTTCTTCAGCAATCTGAGGGTCGCCCGGGCGCAGGTACGGAATCACTGGCAGTTCGCCAATGCGCATTACAAAGTAAGGTGTAAAAGCTTTGATGGCATTCTCGCGATCTAGACCTTCAAGACAAGAAAGCGCCGTCAAGTAAGTAGAATGCAGATGCACAATCGCATTACACTTTGAGTTATTTCGATAAATCGCCAGATGAAAAGCCACTTCTTTTGATGGCTTTTCACCAGAGATATGGTTGCCATCAATATCCACAACCGAAAGCTCTTCAGCAATCAAGCGGCCGAACGAAGAACCAGTTGGCGTTGCCAGAAAGTGTCCATTAGGCAGTTTTAGAGAAAGGTTGCCAGCGCCGCCAGTCGCATAGCCACGTTCAAACATAGAGCGCGCCATAGTGACCATTTGCTCTCGCAGTTGTTGTTCTGTCATCAATTCTTTATTCATCACAACCTCACCTATTCAAAAAACGACTGTGCTTTGGCAAAGAAGTGTTCATCGCCGAAGTTGCCCGATTTCAGAGCCAAAGAAAGCTCGCCTTCAAGTGACTTCACCCAAGGTACACCTGGTGCGATTTGAGGACCGATATGAAAACCTTTTACGGCTAGGCTTTGGGTTACAACCCCTGAGGTTTCCCCACCCGCAACGATGAAATTTTTCACACCGTGCTGCTGAAGTTTGATTGCAAGTTGGCTAAAGAATTGTTCAACCGCGTGGCTTGAAGCATGCGCGCCAAACTCTTGTTGAATCGCTTTTAACGCCGCTGCATCTGCGGTTGCGTAAACCAGTGGTGCGAACTCGCTTTCGATGTTGGTCATGACCCAATCAAACACTTGATTTGAGTAGTCTTCTTCCGTCAGACACGCCTTCACATCAATAGCAAAGTGTGGCGCTTTTTCTTTGTAAACAGCGACCTGTTGGTTGGTCATGACAGAACAAGATCCAGATAACACAACGGTTGGTGCTTTTTTAGGGTTCCCCTCTTGCTTCGCATCACTTTGATCTTCAAGGCTCTCTATCCAGTTCTTAGCAATACCCGCAGCCAAACCAGAACCACCAGTTACCAGTTTTAGAGACTTCGCCGCTTGGCCAAGTGTGACAAGATGCTCTGCATTGAATGCATCAACCACTGCGTAGCGGTTGCCTTGTACTTTTAGCTCTTCAAAGCGCTCAATTACCGCTTTTGGACCTTGTTCAATTATTTGGAAGTTCACCAGGCCAGATTTGCCTTGAGATTGAGCATCCATCATACGAACTAGGCTTGAATCAGTCATTGGTGTCACAGGGTGATTACGCATACCTGAGTCGCTTAGCAAGTCTTGGAATACAAATAGATGGCCGTTGAAAACTGTGCGACCATTCACTGGTAATGATGGGCAGACAATGGTGAACGCTTCACCTAGCTCTGCAAGCAGTGCATCCGTTACAGGACCAATGTTACCTTCTGCTGTGCTGTCAAACGTTGAGCAGTACTTGAAGTAAAACTGCTGACAGCCATTTGCTTGCAGCCACTTAAGCGCAGCTACTGAATCCTCGATTGCCTCATCTACAGGACAGGAACGAGATTTAAGACTGATCACGACCGCATCTGCGTTTACATCAATCTCTTCTTTTGGAATACCGTTAAGCTGAACTGAGCGCATGCCGTTTTCTACAAGAAAACCTGCGATGTCTGTTGCGCCAGTAAAGTCGTCTGCGATAACGCCTAATAACATCATTTTTTCTCCGTTTTACGTGCGCTTATTTCTGTTTGTTTTCTACACCTGGAAGCTCAATACCATCAAAAATCTTGATAACGGCACTGTCGTCCTCCTGGCCAAAACCAGCATTGCTTGCACTCAAAAACATGTTTAGTGCTGTGCTTGATAGAGGAAGTGGAAATTTGAGATCTTTTGCTGTGTCCGATACGAGGTTTAAATCTTTCACAAAGATGTCGACCATAGATTTAGGGGAGTAATCACCATCAACTACATGCTTCATGCGGTTCTCAAACATCCAAGAGTTACCCGCTGCATTCGTCACCACGTCGTACATCAGGTCAAGAGGAATGTTTGCTCGTGCCGCTAATGCCATTGCTTCAGCACCAGCTGCGATATGAACACCTGCTAGCAATTGGTGGATAATCTTCACAGTTGCGCCTAGGCCAATCGCTTCACCGATGTTGTAGACTTTAGCTGCCGTTGCGTTGAGTACTGGTTCAAGTGCATCAAATGTGCTTTGCGCTCCCGACGCCATAATAGTCATCTCACCTGATTCTGCTTTTGCAGCACCACCAGATACCGGTGCATCAAGCATCACAAGGTTGTGTTCTGCCAATTTCGCTTCAATTTGTTTTGCGTCTTCTGCTGAGATGGTTGCTGAAACCATTACTGGCGTATTCGGATTAAGCGCTTTAGCAAGACCGGTCTTGAACAAGACCGTGTTAACTTGAGCTGCGTTCACAACAAGAACTAGAACCGAATCAAGCTTATCTGCAAACTCAACTGCATTTGTAGAAACTGCTTTTGCACCAAATGAACCTAACTCTTCAAGCGCTTGAGAATTTAAATCGAAACCATAGACATCTAGGCCTGCACGCACACATGACTTTGCGGCGCCCATTCCCATAGAGCCTAAACCGATAACACCTACAGATTGAACTTCACTCATAAAAACAATGCCTTCTGGTCTATTAAACTTTGTTAATTCTTGTTTGGTTGATGTGATTATATGTGAAGATTAATACTAAGACCTCGCTTTGAATCACATTTTTTCACACAAATTAACAATGTCGTGATATATACCTCTTTATGGGCAGAGATATTCCGAGCAGTTAACACAAGCGAAGGCTGTTCTTACAACGTTGAGAACATAATTCACAGATATTCACAACAAATGAAAAGATTGGTAGGATACTGAAAAACAAGAATATAGAAGTGAAACTATGATCCCAGCAGAACGTCAAAGAACCATATTATCCCTGTTATCACATCAAGAAGTGTTAAGCATTTCAGATTTAACCGACCACCTTGGCGTATCACATATGACCATTCGTCGTGATATCGTGAAGCTTGAATCCTCAGGTAAAGTCGTTTCTGTTTCTGGTGGAGTGCAACTCGCTCAAGCTCTACATTCCGAACTTTCCCATGATGCGAAGGTCGAGCAACAAGCGGATGAAAAAATTCAAATTGGTAAGCTGGCGGCTACGTTAATTGGTCAAGACGCTACGATTTACTTGGATGCGGGAACAACCTCTCTAGAAATCGCCCATCAAATAGCAAATCGTAATGATCTTTTAGTGATCACCAATGACTTCTCTATTGCTGCTTTCCTTATGACGCACAGTGAATGTGAGCTTTACCACACTGGGGGAAAAATTGACCGCGAGAACCAATCCACCATTGGAGGAAAAGTCGCAGAGTTCTTGAATGGGCTAAATATTGATATCGCCTTTATTTCGACTTCATCTTGGAGCTTGAAAGGCTTATCAACACCTAATGAAAATAAAGTTCTCGTTAAAAAAGCAATCATCAAGGCGGCACAAACCAATTATCTGATCTCAGACTCAACTAAATACGGTCAGATAGCGAGCTTTCATGCATTAGACATCGAGCAATTGGACGGAATTATTACCGATCGAAACCTATCCGAAGTGGTCACTCAAGAATTAACGGATAAAGGATTACGTGTGTATAAAGAGTAACACTACCTAAATATCTGAGTTCGCGTAACTTTTATACTCGTTAATTTATAGGTGCTTCCAATATACATAGACCGTGCTGTGTACTTTCTGGCAGAAAACACATCCTTTTGTTTTCTAAATTACCAAATTACTGATTACATCTGGGATATGGAAGCTCACTTCGCTTTATCGCTGCTCGTCACTTGTCATCAAAAATCAAATTCACCGCAATTGCCATCAAAACTAAGCCTAAGATTGGCAGCAAGACACCCAATGGTGAGCGCTCTATGTAAGGCAAGTTTTCAGCAATCAATAAGCCCCACTCAGGTTCGGGCGGCTTAACGCCAAGTCCGATAAAACTCAGAGACGTCAGGCTAAGCGTAATGTAAGGCAAACGCAGAAACGCATGACGAATCAATGGCGGCAGCACATAAGGCAACAAGTAGTAACGGAGTACTCGCCACTGACTGGTTCCCCAAATGGGCGCAAGATGCGTATATGGCTGCGCTTTAGCTTCCATCAACAAGCTCGCACAGTGCGCCGCTAATGGTGCCCATGACACCATAACAATCGCAATCAAGGCACTGTTTGGGTTCATTCCCGTTAGACCTGCAATCAGCAGACCCGCCACAATGTATGGAACACCTTTGGTGATCTCAATTAAGCCTTGGCTATAACGAGTCACGAAGCCGAGCAGCAAACCAATCACCAAACTTAGGAACGTCGCGATGATGCCCATTTTGATTGTCGACATCATACCGCCGCCAACACGAGCAAGCAGATCTCGTCCAACCGCATCGGCACCAAACGGTGCTGCTAAGCTTGGCGATTCAAGGCGAGTAAATTGGATAGTGTAAGGATCGCGCATTAACGCCCATCCCGCACAACCAATCAGCAAGGCAAAGATTGTGGCACTGACGATACGTTTGGTAGTGCTTTGGGTAAAACGGAACGTACTGTGACTGCTGATCAGCTTGCCACTTGTGACACTGTGTCCGAGTAACCAGCGTTGCAATAAAATACTCGCACTGCTGATCAACATCGAGAACACCAGTAACACCAACAAGCCACCTTGCAGCATCGGCAGATCTTGTGACTTCGCTGCACCTAAGATTAGTCGTCCGATGCCCGGAATGGAAAACACTTGTTCCACAGCAACCGCGCCGCCGGTCAAACCAATCACCGTCATTGCGATTTGAGGAATCAAGTTACTAACGGCACGCCACAAGGCAAAGCTTAAGATTTGAAACTTACTGACGTTTGCCGATAGCCAAGTGATCACCCAAGGCTCATCTAATACTCGCTTGAGGCTGTCATTGAGCAAGCGCCCGAACAAACCAGCAGCAGGCAATGCCATTGCCAAACTGGGTAGCCAGAGGTTTTGCATGCCTTGCCAACCATAAGGTGGGAACCAACCCAACCAAATGGAAAATACCATGATCAGCAATGAAGCAATCACGTATTCCGGCAATGAGACCAACACCGAACTGAGCGTGTCATGATGTTTGTCTAAGCGATTCTGTTGCCAACGACGCACAGTGTAAAGCACACTCGCCATGCACATTACAAATGCCATACCTAGCGCTGTAAGCATCAGTAATAGCGACGTTTTTGCGGTTTGTTGAACGCTCTCCATCACGGATGCGCCGCTCACCCAAGAGACACCCAAGTCACCTTGCATGGCAAGCGTCAACCAATCCCACAGTCGCTCAGCAGCGCTGCGGTCAAGTTGAAGATCTTCTCGAATTGCTTGCAGAGCTTCTGCCGTCAGCAATTGTTGAGCACCCGCACGGGCACGGAGGATTGATTGGCTTGGGTCGATACCTGCAATATCCGGCATCAAACCCACCAGCACAACCACTACCCCGAGTGACAGGAAGCGCGACAAAAAACGCGTAAACCATTCAGGCATACATGCGCTCCAACGAGAGCGCATGTTGGCAACAGACGACATCGAGTTAGTTCACCTCAGTAAACTGGTCGATCAGGCGACGCTCACGTGGGTCACGTTGTGCATTCTTCACGCGATCACTCTCACCTTGGATTACACGCTCGTGAAGCAGTGGAATCACAGCGTATTGCTCAAGGATTTTGCTTTCTGCTTCGATGATCGCTTGTTGGCGTTTCTCACCCAAAGGTTGACGATCAGCGTGTTTCAATGCTGCGTCCACTTCTTCAGAGCAGAACTGACCTAGGTTGTAAGAACCTTTACAGCTAAAGTCACTTTGCATGTACGCCACTGGATCGCCAGAATCCAGCACCGTTGCACGTGACAACAAGAACGCATCGAACTTACCTGCTAGTGCATCGTTTTCGATTTGTGCGTATTCACGAACGTCTAGCTCAACCACAAAGCCAGCCGCTTCAAGTTGTTGCTTTAGCAGCACCGCTACTTCTGGCAACTCAGCACGGTCGGTAAATGTACCGATGGTGATCTTCTCACCGTTCGCGAGGCGCATTTCCATGGTTTCCATACGAGGGTTCGCATCACGAATTGGTTGAGCCCATGCCAATGCAGGACCTAACAAACCTTTTGCTGAATCGGCGTGGTTCTCGTAAACCGTTTTGATGATTTGCTCACGGTTAACCGCTTGAGCCGCTGCTTTACGCAAACCGAACTGGCTAAACACATCTGATTTGTTGTTTAGGTAAAGCGTGTTGGTACGTGGCATTGCGACTTCGTGCAGCTGTGAAGATTCCATCATCGCGATTTGCGAAACAGGAACGGCTTCAACGACATCCGCCTCACCGGTACGTAGTGCTGCAGCACGAGCAAAACCGTTTGGTACGTATTCAGCAAAGATACTGTCTACTTTTGCTTTTTCGCCCCAGTAACCGTCAAAACGCTTCAATTTAGCGCTGGTTGTACCGTTGATTTCTGTCAGAACGAATGGACCCGTACCCGCATTGATTGGCACAACACGACCGTTTTCTTGATATGCAGCACCCGAAAGGATCGCTAACTGTGGGCTAGATAGACGGCTTGGCAACAATGGATCGTTAAAGGTCGTTTTGATTTCAACAGTGAAGTCGTCCAATGCGCGAACTTGCCATTCGATACCATCCAAAATGCGTGGCTTTGGTGCGGCATCTAATGCTTTTTGTAGAGAGTTCACAACCGCGTTGGCATCAAGGTCAGAACCATCGTGGAATTTCACGCCCTTACGTACCGTAAATTGCCACGTCATCGGGTCAACTTGTTCCCACTCTGTTGCCAGCATAGGCTCTGCTACCGACTGATCGTTTAGGTTTACCAACGTTTCTGCCGTGCTCCAACGTGATAGTTTGAACGCGTCATCTGAAAGTGGTGACAAACCTGTGCGTGGTGGTTGCATCATGGCAACGCGAATTTCCGTTGCTTGCGGTGCAGCTGCTTTTTCCGCTTCTGGCTTGCTTTCGCCAGAGTCAAAACAACCCGTCAGCAGTGCGCTTAAAGCCAGCGACAAAGCTAACTTGGGAGTACTAAGGTGCATAAGAAACCTCTCCAATGGTTTTTGTGAATTCATTACTTTTGTGTTGAGCGCTCATCAAGGCTCTCGTGATCAAGTGTGATGGGTTATTTGTCACGTTCTGTGCTGTGCCGTGCTCGACAACGCGTCCTTTGTCTAACACTAGGATTTCATCGCATAGGGTTTGTGCCGCATCGAGGTCATGTGTCACCAAAATCAGGCGCATCTGACGGCTCTTTTGAATGCCTGCCAACAAGTCGAGAATCTGTTTACGACTGACGGGATCTAGGCTGCTGGTTGGCTCATCGGCAACCAACACACAAGGCTCAACAATTAAAGCTCTGGCGATAGCCACACGTTGCGCTTGCCCAACCGATAACTGCTGAGGGTTACGATCCAACAATGCGAGATCCAAACCGACATCCGCTAAGACCTTCTCCACCTTCTCGTTAAGCTCTTGCGTTAAGCCAATATTGCTTAACGGCTCCAGTAAGATCTGGCGAACGGTGTAGTACGGATTCAAGCTAGACTGCGGCTCTTGCGGAATCAATTGAATGTGCTGACACAACTCTTGTCGCTGCTTAGCCGAGCTACGCGATAGCGGATAGCCACACACATACACTTCACCAGATGTGGGTTTACGAAGACCGAACAGAAGCTCAATCAAAGTCGATTTACCCGCGCCAGAAGGACCAACAATCGCAATGTTCTTTGTGTCGATGTCAAGATCCAATTGTTCGAGCGCTTTAAACGGTTTGCCCCCTAACCAACTTGGTTTGGAGTAATAGTGAACACTGGCTTGCTCAAAGCGAACTTCCGCCGATTTAGGCTGCGTGTGCCCGCTCAAGTTGTGCTTAGTCAAAATAGGCTCCAGAGATGAGGTTAAGGCAGCAGTTGCGCAAGTTGTTGGCAGAAAGGATGCGAACTTTGCTGAATGGCTTGCCATGGTGCGCCATAAGCCACCATGGTGTTGTCCGCAATCACCAAAACTTTGTCACACGCCAAAGCCGCAGATAGATCGTGCGTGATCAACAAACCACTGATGTTGCGTTGCTGAACACTGCTGCGGAACAACTCAAGGATCTCCGCTTCGGTGATTGGATCGAGCGCACTGGTGGGCTCATCCGCGATGATCAAGTTGGCACTACCAAGCAACGCGATCGCAATACAAATACGCTGGCGCTGACCACCAGATAGCTGGCTTGGATGCTGCGCCAATGCTGCTTTTGGATCTGCAAATCCGAGTTGAGACAACAAGGTCGTCACCGTTTCTCGGTTTGCTGAAGACAAGCGTGTTTTGTTGCCCGTCAATGCCAAACACAGTTGTTGCTCGACAGACGCCAATGGATTCAGCGCTTTAAGTGCATCTTGGAAAATGACCGCGGGACGCTGGGATTGACTCCGTTGCAGCATGGCAGTTTGTGCGACTTCACTGCTGTTAAGCTGGATACTTCCGTCTACCCAAATATCTGACGGCAAAAAACCTGCGACGGCTTTCGACAACATGGATTTACCAATGCCGGAAGGTCCCATAATGGCAAGAACTTCACCTTGAAACAGCTCAAAAGAAATGTCTTTGAAGAGTGTGCGTTCTGAGTCTGTAAGGCTGAGATTATTAACGGAGAGTATTGGTTGAGAAATCACGGCATCAAACTAAATGTAATAATATAACATCACAAATAATATCATGCGGGTTAAAGCAAGGAAACCAGTCGGAAAGGTTATTTCATCACCTTTTTCAGATTTATCAGCAAGGGCAGATGGCTCCACCCTTGTTATAAGAACATCTAAATTAGGTCGTTTGTGACAGTGTGAATTAAAGACACTTTTGTTTAACTTGACCGAGGTATGGGAACAAGAAGACAAAACGCCCAACGTAGAACAAAGTGAATGCCAGCCACAAACCGTGATTGCCCCAATATTGCACCGCAATAAATTGGGTCACTAAGAACAACACCATGGTTAGAAAGGTAGAGTTACGCACTGGTCGCGTCGTCCCTGTACCGGTAAAGATGCCGTAAAACGTAAGACCAAAACCAGCAACCAACGGGAATGCCAATAACCAAGGGCTCATGTCTAGATACAGCTCAACAAGGTTTGGCAAAGTGGTAAATAACGACACCACTTGATGTTTGAACAGCACCAGCAGCAAGGTCAAGACAACAACGAACGCCGCGGTCCATTGCGTGTTTAGCTTAATCACGTTATCAAGCAATGTCGGATTCTTCTGCCCTACGGCTTTACCTGCGAAGACGCTCGACGCATTCGCCACACCATCGAACATGTAGCTGACGATGAAGGTCACTTGCATCAAGATTGCGTTCGCAGCGAGCACATCAGAGCCTAGCTGAGAGCCCACACGCGCCATCATGTTGAAGAACACCAATAGACATACTGTACGAAGCAGCAGATCCATATTGGAAGACGCAATGACTTTGAGATCTTTACGCGTCATTTTCGCTGTTTGAATGTAATCAAACAGTGGGAAGCGGCAGGTTTTCAACACCAGCACCGCACCAATAACAAACGTCGAGATTTGCGCGATAAGTGTCGCTACCGCAACGCCAGCAATCCCCATATCGAAGTACAACACAAAGACGATATCCAGCACGATGTTCAGCACGTTACCAAACACTTGCGTGAACAAGGTTTCTTTGGCTTTCGCCTGCCCCATCAACCAACCAATCACGGTGTAGTTCAGCAATACAAACGGTGCACCAAAGATCATGATATCGAAGTAAATCTTCGCGTTTTCTGCCACGACTGCATCAGGGGAGATAATCAGCGCTGCCCCCATCCAAATCACGGACTGCAACGCAATGAAAATCAAGCCAAGGCAGAGCGAAAGCACGAAAGGACGGAATAAGCTGCTCGCTTGATCCTCTGGGCTATTTTTACCTAATGCTATTGCACTTTGCCCGGTAGTACTGACGCGGAAGAAGCCAAACAGCCAATACAAGGTATTCATGATGACGGTGCCTATCGCTACACCACCAATCATCTCAGCCACACCGAGTTTACCGATCACCGCGGTGTCCACCGCCCCCAATAATGGTTGGGTAACAGTAGAAACGATGAAAGGAAATGCGATTTTAAAATAGTCTTTATGAGTCAGGGACATCTTAAATTATGAACAGGATTAATTTTTATAAGGTCGCTATCATATGCGAATGGCGCCCGAACATGAACCAAAGTTCGCCAGCAAGGAATAGCATTGATAATTGATACAACCGGCAAACGTATCCTCATATCAAAGCTTGAAATAGAATAACGACTTATGAGAAAAGCCAAGTTAACTGCATATAAATGAGTTTCTAGTTTGGAAAGATTGGCGTTTGGTGGAGCATGGCAGATCAGAATGTATCTGCCATGTCATAACGGTAGTGATTGGTGAAAAGAGACCGTACAGATGATATTTAATGCTTGTGGGTTTCATCTGACAATGTTTAGGTCGATACCAAGCCTTATGTTCTGTAAAGCACCTTTACAACATGCCAACCGAACTTGGTTTTAACTAGATGCGGCGTTAACACTTCGCCAGAAAAGCACACTTTGTCGAATTGAGGTACCATTTGACCACGGCGGAATTCACCAAGGTCACCACCGCGTTTGCCTGACGGGCAAGTTGAATACTTCTTCGCTAATGTCTGAAACTTTGCGCCTTTTTTCAGTTGCTTGATTATGTCTTCCGCTTGCTCTTTGTGCTTCACAAGAATATGTAATGCGGCTGCTGTATTTGCCATTGATCTATCTCTCACTATTCTGGTCGCGCAAGTGTACCCAATCCTTTTTAACAGACCAAACATTTCTTAATAATAGCTCAGCGGTAAAGGCCCAAATACACGAGGAATATAAAATCGTCTACATAATGAGTTTAAAATACAAACAAGTTTTGCTCAGTTAATCACTATTCTCTAAAAGATTGTCTAAAAAGCTCACATTTGTCTCTCCAATGGTTGAAGCCTTCGTCTGATAAGATTAGATTAGACACAATTCGGTGGTATTTATAAGGTTATTTTCATGGCAAAAGTCGTTAGCAAAGCGAATCAGTCTCAGGGCATGTTGATGTTTAAGCTCACCCTGCAACAGAGTTTCGCTATCGGTACGCTAAAAGTCCGTGAAATCGTCCCGTACATGCCAACGACAAAGATCCCTTACTCGCATCATCACGTCATTGGAACCGTTACGATACGGAACTTAACAGTACCAGTGATCGATATGTCAGCGGCTGTTGGCTTTCGTCCTATAAGTGAAGAAGAATATAAAAGCTGCTACTTGATCGTGACAGATTGCTTGCGAACCGTGGTTGCTTTTATGGTTCGTAGTATAGAGAAGATCATTGAGTGCGATTGGAAAGCTATTGAAACGCCACCTCCGAGCGCTGGAAAAAATATTTTCGTGACTGGAATTACTCGCTACGAGGACAAAACTGTTCAAATGCTGGATGTGGAACTGCTACTTTCCAAAATTTATCCGCAGTACGAGAATTCAAAGATACCAATGCTGACAGATATTGAGCGAGAACGCCTAAAAGCACTCAGTATTCTATTGGTGGATGACTCTTCCATCGCTCGTAAACAGCTGTGTGACGCACTCGATAGCATCAATATTGGGTATCAAATCTGTAAAAATGGTTTAGATGCATTGGAACTGATGAAAAGTGACGCTGCGGCTCATCGCCCAATTGATATTCTGGTCAGCGATATTGAAATGCCCGGATTAGACGGTTATGAGTTAGCATTTGAAGTTCAGAATAATTCCTCTCTGAACCATTCATACCGCATTTTACATACATCGTTATCGAGCGAAATCTGTGTAGACAGAGCTCACCAAGTTGGCGCGCATGAGGCACTTGAGAAATTCAATGCAGGAGAACTAATCGAAGCGATGCTTCGCGGAGCAAAAGAGCTAGAAGCCAAAGCTATGACTTCTTAACTCTTATTGGACGAGTTGATTTGAGAATATAATGCAGTGCTTGTCCTATCCCTGATGCTCACATCCGCTAATTTCTCAGCTCACTTCTTTGGCATCGCGTAACTACGAGAAACGAATTCCGTCTCTTTGACTTGGTGAGCATGATTAATATAAGAAGCTAGGCTGTAAAGTACATTCGCTAATAAGTTCGCGTAACGAAACAAAATAGGTGCGGGCTGCTTCTTACCTGTATGTTCAACGGCAACTAATGCTCGTACCGTTTTTTTAGCTTGGCAACGGCACAAATGCAATTGACTGGCTGCCGGGTGCCCTCCGGGTAGAACAAAGCCTTTGAAGCCGCCATCAATACGTTGCTTGAGCAAAGCATAATCGGCCTTTAACTCTTCAACTTCCGTCTCTGTAATCGCTAATTTCCCGCGAACCGAACCATTTAGATGATAAACATTAGGCTGCATTCTTGTCAGTATATCGCGGCTAAACTCGTCCAACTCCATAGCGAGAACAAGGCCAATACGACTACAAAGTTCATCTGCTGTAATTTCAAAGTCACAAACCGGACTGTCCTCGTAAATAAACGGATAGCAAATCTCGCTCAATTCCTTACTTACAGGTTTCATGCTTTTGTTCCAATATAAAAAAGGGAGTCAGTATAACCTAACTCCCTTTAAACGTTCATTATGCCAAATGATCGACATTCATATGATCGGTTTACAATCAGGCACTTTCGACTTTCTTGTGACCTTCTTGAAGGTGAACAAAATCGACTAAATCATCACCAGACACTTGATACGCCTGACCAAAACCTTTAACAAATAGCCCCGATTCTGGCTTTAAGTTGAACAAAACGAAATCCTCTAGCTGGCTTAGACCATCAATAATCTCACCAAAACGCTCTTTCATTTGTCCAACAACTTGTTGCCACATCTCTGTGTCTCGCTCAACTACATTTGCTACCGCATCAAAAGTTAAGCGCTTACGAGCAAACAGCTGCTTTGAAGACTCTTCATCTTCGATCATCATCAATGAAACATTTGGATTTTCTAAAAGGTTACGGGCATGACGAGCGATTTTAGAAATGAGAACGAAATAACCTTCCTGGTTTTGGACATAAGGCGCGTAGCTTACATTCGGGCGACCTTCTGCATCGACAGTTGCAAGCTGAAGTGTACGGCGCTCCTGACGAAACTCTTTGATCTCTGGCCCTAAACGACCTTGCAAACGCTCTTGTTTAACTTGTTGATCCATATTGATACCTGACTTTACTAATTAGTATTCGAGTTAAGCCTCGATTATGTTTGTGATTACTTTTTTAATTCGGCTTGTAGGGCGCGAAATGCGGTTACTTGCTCTTCAATCAACTCGCGCTTTTCGTTACGGCCTAAATAAACCTTGAAAATATTGCTTCCGCACTCTGAGAAAAAACCAAAATAGTGACTCTCTCTACCCATAAACGGTTTACTTACTAATGCGACATTTTTAACGTTATCTAATTTAAGGTGGCCGTGCAGTTCACCTTCTCTACCCATTAAATTGTAATAGCCACGCGCCACTTTTCCTTTTGGAAACGGCGCTTTAACTTCAAAGATAGAACCAAAAGAGTGGACGATGGTCGTCACCGGGCCAAAACCAACCAAACTTTCTAAGATGCTTTGCGCTTGCTCTCCTGGTGCAATAGCCACCATTTCCTGAGGTAGAGCCGCAACAACCTCAAACTCGGAAATGCCAAGACGCTCTGCCATCGCAGCTGGCAATAATTGTGGTTCTTGCTCTAGTAATACTTCAACTTGTTGCTTGATTGATTCCATTGTGTCTTCCGTTTTTGTTCAATTTGTTTTCATTAATTATTGGATGCTTTCGGTACGGTTTCGTTCATCTCTGATGTGAGTACCTGAATACAACTTTGAGCCAATGACACTGCCCAGAAGCTGCCTGCAAGAGTAAGGACTGCGCTACGTTCATGTAGCTGTACTAAGCCTTTCGCTTGCCACACTTTAAATAGAGGAAATAAAAACCCGAACGCGTCCTCTCCCATAAATGATGGAAGTTGATTTGCTTGAACAATGCCACGGTCAAACGCAGATTTGAGTGCAGAAAAAAGTGGTTCTAGAGGGCTTTGTTTCATCATCATCGCGATGGTGCTTTGACCTTCTTTGACCGCTTTAATATAGGTCTCTAGTGTGCGGTGTTGCATCATCCCGTAGCCACCGATATTACCTCCAGCACCACAGCCAATTGGCAATACCTCTGCATAAGTCTTGGCTAAACTATTGTATAAACTACGCTCGCGGTTATCGATTGCCCAATGGTTCACGCTCAGTTGCTTCATATGGTGTTTGGCCATAAAGTTCACACCGAGCTCATACATTCCCGCTTTTTCTGGTGTGGTCGCAGGTGGCGGGATTTTTCCCTTTTCTACGAGGTTGAGCATGGGAGCGGACCCACCAACCACTAACTGATACAAATCCAGTCCGTGTGCACCAGTCGAGAGGAAATCATTTAAATCTTGCTCTAACACTTCTTTGGTTTGATAAGGTAAGCCATAGAGTAAATCGATAATGACCGGAATTTTGTCTTCTTTGGCGATCTCGCTCACTCGTTTGAGGACATCTTCCCTATCATCTAAACGTTTTGCGCTGCGGCGCACTTGTGTATTAAAACTTTGCACACCAAAAGAGAAACGATTAAACCCACCCTCTAAAGCGCCTTGATACAACTCATCAGAAAAACGATTGATGCGACCTTCTAAAGTGATTTCGCAGTCTGCAGCCAAAGGAAAGTGGTCTCGGATAGCCTGGCCTAACACACGAACCTGTACTGGAGATAAATCCGTTGGCGTTCCGCCCCCGATATATACGGCGTGAAAAATACCATTTTGTGTCCAAGGTAATGCCGCTTTCTCTCTAAGCTCCTGCATTAATGCTTCAAAGTACTCATCAACCAGTGTGCGACTTGCAGCATTTTGAAAGAAGTTACAAAAAGTGCAACGAACGCGACAAAACGGAACATGAATATAAAGACAGCGCTTATTGGTCGCTTTAATTGAGTTAGCCGTAATACTCGAAAAAATCGCCTGTTGTTGAGACGAGGGCACAGGTACGCTCGCTCCCCCGGCATGTGCAGAATGCTTCTTAACAAAAGCAAATCGCAATGGATCAGGACTATCACTGCCCAACACTGATTCATCAAGCTTATCGATATCGACGCTCATATATACTCGCTTAACTCCCATCATGTAAGGGATGGAAGCTGATCTTAAAAATTCTGCAAGAATCATAATTTGAGCGTAATGATAATGCAATTGATAATTGATCTTATTTCCATTGTAAGTAATAATCTGCCCAAGTTTTCATAGTTTCCCGAGATATTCCGTGAACGTACAAAGATATGTCATTGCAGGAGGTGCTTCCCTTGCCATCCATGCCGCACTTCTTTTTGTTTCTCAAGAGACAAAGGTGTTCGCGATGCCGGCTGGAAACCCAGCAAGTTCGGTAAGTCTAAATCTTGTGTCTGCTCCTCCAGCTGTCGAAAAATCTACACCAGAAAATGTAGCACCACCAAAAGAGCAGCAGCCTCAAGACCAACCTGAACCAGAAAAGAAGATTGTAAAAAAACAGGTCGTCAAGAAAGACGCTGTTAAGAAGAAGGTAGTAGAGAAAAAACCTGAACCGGTTAAACAATCTAAACCTAAAGCGGTCGAGCCCACCAAAACCGTAACAAAGCAAAAGGTTCAGCCCGAAGCGAAACCAAAGAAAAAAACGGAACCAGTGAAGAAAGAGACGGTAGCTCAACAATCCGCACCTGCGAGCCAATCCAAAGGTGCAACGTCTCAGCCTGTCTTGGTAGACAAACCAACGTTTGTGAGTCAACCAACACAACCCCGTTACCCAAGGTCTGCACAAAGACGCGGTATTGAAGGTGTAGCCTTGTATGAGATATGGCTAGATGAGAATGGTAACCAGATTAAACAGGTTTTGATTGAGTCTTCCGGCACAGAGTCGCTAGATGCCTCAGCACTTCGTGCGATCAAACAGTGGCAATTTACACCACATATTTCAGGTGGGCTAAAAGTCGCTCACCGAGTACAAGTACCTGTTCGTTTTAAGTTGGATGGATAATGGAACAACTACAAGAATTACAAACTCAATTTGGGCTGATGACATGGCCTTTGATCATTTGCTCAGCTCTAACCGTGATGATCATCGCCGAGCGATTATTCCATGTGTTAATTAGCCTTGGTGTAGGAAAGCGAGCCATTCGCCAAAAGCTCACAGGATTAGACCCAACAAATGGGAGCGAACTTGAAGCACTTGCTGAAGAGTTGTCGAATAAGCGGCCGCTTCTGTACCGTGGTGTTGCGATGTTGCTTGCTCATCATTCGTTTTCGAAATCTTTAAGAGAAGATGCCGCAGGTATTTGGCTGCAAGAAAAACGCCATCAGTTGCATTCCGGTCTTCGTTTGCTGACGCTGATTGGCGTCATCAGCCCTTTAATTGGCTTGCTTGGTACGGTACTTGGCTTAATTGACATGTTTAAAGGCATCGCGGTTTCAACGGGGAATATCACTCCGAATGATTTGGCTGACGGCCTAGGTCTTGCTATGCGCACCACTGCCGCGGGTCTCATTATCGCACTTCCTGCCATTTCAGGAGCGCAGATCATT
Organism: Vibrio sp. 1562; assembly: GCF_033340155.1. NCBI lineage: Bacteria > Pseudomonadati > Pseudomonadota > Gammaproteobacteria > Vibrionales > Vibrionaceae > Vibrio > Vibrio sp. 1562. The sequence continues at coordinate 166,992 of NZ_JAWOVY010000006.1, read as the reverse complement.
GGTTTGTGGGCGGATCGTGTAATCGCCAAGCTTGAGCACACTTTAAACTACGTCAACTTATGGCTTGAAGGTATCTCGTTACAGCATGTCTCGCCAGACCACTCAAAAGTAACACTTCGCTCTTCTGAGAAGATTGAGGCTGCAACTCAATGATTAAAACACCACAAGAAAATAGTCGTAACGGTTTAACCCCCGATTTAACACCGCTGTTAGACATTATTTTTATCGTCATGGTTTTCCTGATGTTAACCGCAGCGGTCAAACTCGATTCATTAGACGTCAATTTACCGAGCACAGAATCTCAGGCTGTTGCAGATGTCGATAAGCAATCCATCACGGTAAATATTCTTAAAGACGAGCCTTACTGGGCTATTAACGGCAAGACATACATCGATTGGGACAACTTTACCCTCGCGCTGTTAGAAGAGAGTAAATCAAGCGATAAACCAATTGTAATTGGAGCAGAAAAAACCGCGAATATTCAGTCGCTAGTACAACTTCTCGGCTTTTTACAAGAAAACGGAATTCAAGCTACTCAGTTACTCACTGAAGAGCCATCATAAAAATAAGTAAGATAGAGATCCTTTCAAAATGAAGAACACACGCATCACTATTCATGCTGTTGTCACGGCAGCTATTTCCCTACTTGCGAGTAGTCAACTTTTTGCCAATGAAACGCCATCCTCAGAGCGCGTTGTTAGCGCAGGCAGCGCCGTCACTGAACTCTTGCTTGAACTCGACGCTAAAGATAGCTTGGTTGCTATCGACGTCACCAGTCAATTACCAAAAGGAATGGAACTGCCTAAAGTGGGCTACCATCGTCGTCTTTCAGCGGAGGGGTTGCTCGCCTTACGTCCGACAAAAGTCATTGGTTCTGATGAGATGGGGCCGAAAACAACATTGAGCCAATTGAAATCGGCTGGCGTAGATGTAGAAATCGTTAATACTGATGCAAATGTCGAGGGCCTTTATCAACGTATTGATCAAATTGCGAACCTTATGGATCGCAAAGCTCAAGCTGAAAGCTTAAAGCAAGATGTCCAGGCGCAAGTACAAGCACTCAATGCAAACCAACCTGATCAAGCGAAGAAAAAGAAAGTGCTCTTTCTGCTGATCCATGAAGGGCGACCTGCAAATGTTGCGGGCTCACAAACGACACCCGATGCAATTATTCAACTCGCCGGCGGACAAAACCCAGCCGCTACACAACTCTCGTCTTACAAGCCTCTATCCACAGAAGCGATGGTAGAGATGCAGCCTGACGTGATTCTTGTTAGTGGTCGCAGCTATGAAACGTTGGGTGGTGCCGATGCAATTTTAAAAGCAATGCCGCTTCTTGCTGCAACACCCGCTGGAAAGAACAAAGACATCATAACGATTGATGGCCATGCTCTGGTAGGTGGTTTGGGCCTTAAAAGTCTTGCAGAAGCTAAACGCTTGAATGCACTGCTTTACCCATAGAGACATGACATGTTGTTAAGACGCATCCCCCTTTCAACGACGTTATCAGTGCTTAGTGGATTTTTAGCATTTATTGCTATCGCCTCTATTACCGTTGGCCCAATGAACATTAGCTTTGCTGACAGTTTGCGTAGCCTAACGGGAGGCAGTTCTGATCTCGCTCCTCACATTCAGTTGGTCATTAACGAAATCCGATTGCCTCGTACCATTTTGTGTATGTTCATCGGCGCCATTTTGGCAATTTGTGGTGTGGTTATGCAGGGCTTGTTCCGTAACCCATTAGCCGAGCCTGGTATCATTGGTGTGTCTGCTGGCGCTGCTCTTGGTGGTGCATTCGCTATTGTTGTATTTGCTGAATTTAGCCAAAACTATCCGCAACTAATGAACTTAGCGGCTCTGCCTCTTTTTGCTTTCCTTGGCGGTGCACTAACGACTATTCTCGTTTATAAACTCGGCACAAGTAAGTTTGGTACCTCAGTTACAATTATGTTGTTAGCCGGCGTTGCCATCAGCGCGCTCTCGGGTGCTGCGATTGGTTACATGAACTTTATCGCAGATGATCAGATGCTGCGAGACTTGACGCTTTGGTCGATGGGCTCATTAGCTGGTGCAAATTGGTCAGGGATTGCTCTATCTGCTGTAACACTCGTCATCCTATTGCTCTGGTTTCAGAAGAAGTCGATGGCGCTGAATGCTCTGTTGTTAGGGGAATCAGAAGCAAGACATTTAGGAGTTCCGGTTCAAAAACTCAAACGTCAGCTTATTTTACTTTCTGCACTGGGTGTTGGTATTACGGTGAGCATCAGTGGTGCAATTGGCTTTATTGGGCTCGTGATTCCTCACTTAGGGCGCATGCTCGCTGGGCCTGACCATCGAACGCTATTACCAATATCTGCCTTAATGGGAGCACTGCTTCTTACTGCCGCAGATATGTTTGCTCGTGTTGCCGTGGCACCAGCTGAATTACCAGTTGGAATCGTGACCGCATTGATTGGCGCGCCCTTTTTCATCTACTTATTGTTCCAGCAAAAAGGGAAGATTTTGTAATGAACCAGATCGTTTTATCGGGGAAAAACATTTCGATGACATATGGCAACCGTGTGGTGCTCGATGACATCAACATTGATATCCGAGCTGGTGAAGTGACCGCCCTACTCGGCCCCAATGGCGCAGGTAAAAGTACTTTACTCAAGCTTCTATGCGGTGAGATCTCTTCGAATCATCACATCACCTACTTCGGTAAACAAAAGCATGATTGGGAGCCTGAAAAAAGCGCCAAACATATTGCAATGCTCCCGCAGCACAGCACCTTAACCTTCCCATTTCTAGCCAGAGAAGTAGTAGAGCTGGGGGCAATACCGCTATCACTGTCCAATAAAGAAACCACTAAACTGGCTTTACATTACATGGAACAAACCGACGTATTGCATTTAGCAGAAAGCCTGTACCCGTCTTTATCTGGTGGAGAAAAGCAACGACTGCATCTAGCACGAGTGATGACACAACTACATCAATCTGGCGAAAAACGAATCTTAATGCTTGATGAACCTACCTCAGCGTTGGATCTCGCCCATCAACACAACACGTTAAAAATTGCTCGTGAAACGGCAAAAGCACAGAACGCTGCGGTGGTTGTGGTGTTACATGACTTGAATCTAGCCTCTCAGTACGCAGACCGCCTTGTACTCTTGCATAACGGGAAACTAGTTTGTGATGACACGCCATGGAATGCACTAACGTCAGAGCGCATTGAGCAAGTTTATGGCTATCGATCTATTGTGACAAAACATCCGACGCTAGACTTCCCTCAAGTGCATGCCGCAGCATAAAGCGTATCTCCTCTAAGCCGTCTCTAAAACACTTTGATACGACAAAGGCCCGCAATATGAGAATTGCGGGCCTTTGCTTTGATAGTGGCAGAATTTGGGGCTTTAAAGGCTATTACTTGCTCATTTGGATCAATGATCGACCAATCAACCACTCAAGCTCTTTGTCACCACCCGCACCAAACTGGCTTTCAACCATTTTGTATAAGCGGTCAATACCATTAGCAGCAAATTCTTGCGCATTTTCAGCGGTGACAATGTGATGGAATAGCAGTCGTAAAATCGCGAGAAACTCAGCATCTTCCAGCGCTTTAATCCAACTTTGTGAAAATGCATTTAATCCTTTATCAAACTCTAAGTGTTCAATAAACATTTTAAAGATACGGCCATCCAGTGCGGCGGTGAAGTCCGTTTTCTTAGGGAAGTGATGGCTAATACCGGTACGCGATATACCTGTCTGCTGGCTTAGCGTCGTGTACGACATTTTGTCGTAACCTAATCTGAGTAGCTGATCAATAACGGCATCCATGATCTTTTGGATAGTGATTTCGGTATCTTCTTTACTACGCTTTGGCATATTTTAAGCTCTTCTCTTTGTAAATCCATCTAACTCACTATTAAATGAGGCCAGAATGAAATCATTCTTAGCATTATACCCGGCTCGCCGATGCGGTTCGATTAGCGAAAACCTAGAAATCAGGTTGCTAAGCACTGCACTTGAAAGCGCTTTGGGTATATGTATTGCGACTATTTAATATCATGTCGAGTTCCAAACCATAACGTCTTTACACTGCGTAATGTGTAATTTTCAGTTATGTTTTTGTCAATACATGCTACTCAAAATAAGGCGAAAAGTTAGTCTCATCAAAACCTTGCGCCAATTATTCATCGAAACTATTCAAAGACCAAGAATGATAATTATTAAAAATAATCAATCAAGAAATAGTCTTATAAATTAACCATTAGTTCAACTGGACTGAGCAAAATCTCGTCACTATGTTCGTTAATTGATTTTAAATGTTGATATATATCACATTAACGTTCTTGATGATTTAGTAATCCAATCTTTAACCCTTACTTAACAAGTGCCTACTCTGTTCCTTTTTTACGCAAAAGTCGTCATTTTTGTAGATACAGATCAAATACCTGATAGAATACCCTTAGTATTTACAAGAGGATTCGTTATGAGTGTCGAATTAGAAAAAAACCAAGTATGTGAGGCCTGCGGCTGTGCTGGCGAGATAGGCTTTATCATCAAAGAAGGTGACGAAGTTGCCGACGTAACGGTTTTCGCACAGACAAAAACAGAGCTAGAGTCTGAACTACAAAAATACATCGAGCTCGCTAAATCAGTATGTGCTGATGTTGAATACAATGTTTCAGAAATAACCGAAGAATCGAACCAAGCGACGGCTCGATTCAAATTTGAAGTAAGTGCTGAAAAACTTATCTTTGAATTAAAAACTCGCTCACTCGCGCGTTAATGAAAAAAGCGAGCATGATGCTCGCTTTTTATTTTTCCAATCTCTTAATCTTAAACCGCTCTAAATGAAACAGACAACTTCGGCGCGTTTATTTATCTTTTTTGAACACGACCCACTTTAACGAGCCATTGGTTTCAAAATCGTTCTCAGCGGTACACATCAGTAATACGCCTTCAACATTAATCACGGCCCCTGTGGTGTAGGCTTTATCATCGTAGTAACAGATACGCTGACCTACCTTACCGTCAGCAACTATTAGCGCTTTGTTTTCTGGTGTACTGTATGATTTAGCAAAAACGGAACCCGACAGCAGTACTGCAAAAACACCAGCGGTAAAAATAGATACACTTTTTAACTTCATGAAAATCTCCCTCAAACCTCAATAATACTAACAAGGACCCTTGTGAAGTTCTTGGAAGAATCTCATATTATTCAAATATCTACTGATATTTTTCTCACCTCTACACTTGGGTCTGCTTCACATTCAATCATTTAATTTATCTCATTTTAGTAAGCTTGAAGTTACTTAGCTCAGTAAAGAAGCGCACACTTTTAACGTGTATCTCTAATTTGAATATTTAAGTTATGAATCAAAAACTGTGAGCAAAAAATGCATAATAGGTTTATTTAAGTATAAGATAAGCACCTGTTGATCTCGGTATTTAACTAACTCTTTGACTATGCGTTTTGTTTCCCTATGCCTTACTTCAATCCTGCTCTGCTCGTCTCCTTTGGCATATGAGCTAGATTACTATTCTAAGTTTGGTCACATCGATAATTACGGCAATCTTGATCTTAGAAACAAGCCTTACACCCAACTACCCTCTGGCCTAGTGGTAAAGGGCAACTTAAACATCTCACAAACCCCTATCAAAACCTTGCCTAAAGGGCTTGATGTTGAAGGCAGTCTGGAAGCAACTAACAGCGCACTCAAAGTTATTCGCTCAGGAACAAAGATAAAAGGCTATGCAAACCTACTAGGTAGTAAGATCGAAAACTGGCCTAAAGGCATCAAACTAGGCGGTTACCTAAATCTGACAGATACACCGTTAAAAGCGCTTCCAGCTAAACTTCGAGTAAAAGGTGATCTAAGTGTTATTCGCACTCCCATTTCTGAACTTCCTGAAGGATTGGTGGTTGATGGTAATCTTTATATTGGAGGATCAGCGCTGAAAGTATTTCCAGACACAATGACGGTGAAAGGGAATATCTATTTAGGTGGTAACAGGATCACCAAATGGCCTAGCAATTTAACCCTTGGTGGCGCCGTCGCACCTTAAAGAGCAGATAAACAAAAGCCCCGGCAGACCGAGGCTTTAAGGCATTCTGAATCAACAGAGTTCAGTGACGAAAGTTACTCTTGGTTATTCACAGGATTGGCATAGCTCGCCACCAAATAAGGTCTTGCGCCTTCAGGTAGCTGATCCAACTTATCCGCGAGATGACGCTTAACCGCTTCCGTAATGATGCTCGAATCTTCATGCCCAGCAGCTAACAAGTTGATTGGGTACAACTTGTAGTTGTTGTGAATTTGGCGGTCGATTTCACCAGCAAGAGATTCCGGCGTTTCAAACTCTTGCTCAATCACATCACCAAACGCAACATGTACACGGCCTTTATAGCCAACGATACCTTGAATGATGCTTTCAATATCTTCAAATTCGCCTTTTTCATAGCGGCCATTTTCTGCTTTTTCGTACAGCTCTTTTGCTTTGGCAATGTCACATGGATCATTTTCATAGGCAATCGAGACAGGAACGATTTTCAGAGAACGCGTGTACTCACCAAAGCTGATCTTTTGTTTACGACCTTCAACATGGAACATTTTTAAAATCGCAGGATCAGTAAAGTCGTTTCCATCTTTAGCACGGCCTTCCTTTTGGGCAATCCAAATTGAATTGCCAGTATCAAGCGAATGTTTGATATAGCTTGACAGTTGTCCCAATGCTTTCATCATTTCTCTAGGCGCTTTAGCAGAGCGCTTAACGATGAAGCTCTTATTGAGTCGCATCAATTCTGTCGCACATGGCTTCTTCAGCAGGTTATCGCCAATCGCTATACGAACTGTACGGTGCCCACTTTGGTACAAGCCATAATTTACGAGCGCAGGGTCCATCGCAATATCACGGTGGTTAGAAACGAATAGGTATGACGTGTTTTTATCCAGCTTATCCAAACCAGAAAAAGTGACGCCATCCGTTGTCTTATTCAATGTATCTTTCAGATACTTCTTCACTTCAATCTGAATTGCTTCGACAGAATCAAGCTTGCTCCACTTGGCTTTCAGGTAGATGCGCAGGATCGGGCTCATTAGCGTTTTGAACCATGCTGCTTTATTAGCAAAGCGATGTTCTAGGATAGCAGTGATAAATTCATCATCTTGGATTAGACGATCCAGCGCTGCTGGAATTTCTTCGTCGTTGTAAGGACGAATTTCAATATAAGGATCGGTATTGGCTGTCATTGTTCATTACATATCAAAAAAAGCTGGCACATTTTACGCATAGTTTTGCTGACAAGCAGCATTTCAACCCATACTTTTAACATGGTCATACCAGTTAAGCCACCATTTATCATGCTAAAAAATTCTCTCAGCCGGTTGGAATCGTATGGGTTTAACGTTACCCTTAGCGCCAAAAAACACTGGTACTCATAATGAACTACGCAATTGAATTTCACGACGCTAAATACCCCTTTCTTGATGTAGCTGCGCGTAAAAAAGCACTGAAGCACAGTCTACTATCTGTCATCGAAGGGTTAGCCGTCATTAAATTGGGTAAGCAGGAGTATGCCATTGAACCAGGCCAATATTTTTGGATTCCTCAAGGATGTTTGAGCTCCCTCACCTTTTTACCTAATTCTCGTGTATATCGTTGTGATTTTTCTGTGCGTTTAAATGACGACTTCTCACAACAAGCGGGCTTTGTGAAGCCTTCACCGCTACTAAAAGCGCTCGTCGAGAAGCTAGCAACAACTGCCGAACGCTCGGATCTGCAAACCGATCTACTGACAGTAGTAAGACATGAAGTATTGACGCTGTCTCCTAAACTAGCGCACTCAACGTTAACGAGAACCATCAATCAATGGACTCCTGGCTGTGACATGAATATTTCTAAAGAGCTTTGCTTGGTACTAACACTACGTGAAGCAAGAAAAATGAAACTGTCGGGGAAGAAGGAAGAGCAAATTGTTGACTCTCTTTTTGCTGGTAACACCGAAGAATATGAACAGCTTTGCTTTTTAGTCTTTGGAGAAGCGCTATAACTGCTCTTCAACAAGCTACGTGTTCAGCATTACGTAGAATTACGGACACAGAAAGTAGATTAAAACAAAAAGGGCGTACATTGATAATGTACGCCCTTTTTTCATTTGCTTGAGATGCCTAGAAAGGTACTTCTATCTGCATCATCCAGTCAGCGTCATAATATTCGTGCCAACGATAATCAAACCGCATTCTTGGCTGTCCGTCGGATTTATCACCAAAACCGACGCTGAACATCAACCCGTGACTACGAAGCCACTCTTCTGTATCCATTTTACTCTCTTCGTCTCGGAGCTCTTCCGGCATCCAAAAACCAAGACCAAAGTAATTCTTTTCTAAGTTTTGAGTTAGAAGTGGGGTGTCTTCCGGCTTAATCGCCCACTCCTCCCAATAGTTTTCTGTTGGTCCTTCAAGCTTCGCTTCCGCTGCATACCAAATCAATGCTTCAGTACTTAACACGCCGATGGAATCTAAAATTTCTTCACAGATTGGAAGCGTGTTATCTTCAAACACCACGGAACGATCAGAAAAATAGTTACACGCGGAATGAGCTTGTGTCACCACAAGCAGCGCACATGCACTAAATAAAACTACTCTGACCATGAAAATCTGACCTCTCAGTTCCCAGACAATGTTTCTCTGTATAAGCCTTTACTAAGTAATAAATCACGTACGGAAGGTGTTGTATAGGCGCCGATCTCTTCACCCTCGGCCAATGCTTTGCGAATATCTGTGCTTCTGACTTTTACTTTTTCAGGACATGCCATAACAGTCCAACGTTCCGTAATCTCTTCAGCTCTACTAAATTTAGCAAATTTGAAGAAATTATCAGGACCAATGACAAAAGTTATATCGGCAGTTGGGTAGATTTCTTGAATTTTTTCTAACAACGCACAGGTCGTCACACTTTGTCCAGGTTGGTATAAAGCTTGCTCTGCATCAGAACGCTGAACATTAGAAAGCCCCATATCCTTGATGAACGCGTCAACCATTTCGCACCGAGTTGGGTAATCAAGCATGTTCTTGCCCCAAGCGTGTGCAATGCTTGGCTCAAGTAACACAAGATCAAAGTGGCTCAAAGACTCAATAACACTTTTATGCCCTAAACTAGGTGGGTTAAATGCACTACCAAAAATGGCGATTTTTTTCATATCCGGTGATTACCTGGTTGAAGAGAGTTTTCTAATCTGATGATTTCGGTATGATACTACTAATCTTTACAGCTTTTGACCCTAAAGTCGCGTTTAATGAGCCTCAACTGTATGGTTTATCACCATTTGAGCAAATGTGCTTTAGAGTCTGAAATATTTGCAGGAAAAGGAACCCTAAATGGAACAATCCATCCGTGACGAAATGCGCGTACTCCCTTCAATTGATCCGCATTTTGAAATTGAACGCCGTGTCGCTTTTATTAAGCGTAAATTGCAAGAAGCGGGCTGTAAGTCTCTTGTTCTTGGCATCAGCGGTGGCGTTGACTCAACGACATGTGGTCGTTTAGCTCAGTTGGCTGTAGACCAGCTGAACGAAGAAGCGGGCAACAATAGCTACCAATTTATCGCAGTTCGCCTGCCTTATGGGGAGCAAAAAGATGAAGATGAGGCTCAGCTCGCTCTGTCTTTTATTCAGCCAACCCATTCTGTATCGGTGAACATCAAAGCAGGTGTTGACGGGCTTCATTCGGCTTCTCACGTTGCATTAGAAGGCACAGATCTTCTACCAACTGATGCAGCAAAAGTCGACTTCGTAAAAGGCAATGTAAAAGCGCGTGCTCGCATGGTTGCTCAATACGAGATCGCGGGCTACGTAGGCGGCCTTGTTCTTGGTACTGATCACTCAGCAGAAAACATCACTGGTTTCTACACTAAATTTGGTGATGGCGCTTGTGACATGGCACCATTGTTCGGATTAAGTAAACGCCAAGTTCGTGAAGTGGCTGCTACATTGGGTGCACCTGAGCAACTAGTGAAGAAAGTGCCAACAGCAGACTTAGAAGAGCTTGCTCCACAAAAAGCAGATGAAGATGCCCTAAGCTTAACTTACGAGCAAATCGACGATTTCTTAGAGGGCAAACCCGTTCCACAGCAAGTGAGTGACCGTCTGGTAGCGATTTACAAAGCAACGCAGCACAAACGCCAGCCAATCCCGACGATTTACGACTAAGCGATATTTTCAGCTCTCTTTAAAACTCAAAACGCTGCTAAAAATAGCAGCGTTTTTTTGTCTAGGAACAGTTTTTGTCGAAGGACAAAATTGCTCTCGCCTAGTTGGTTACTGTTACGTCCGTCTCTGGCACAGCACAACACGCCAATACGGTTCCCATTGCACGTTCCTCATCTGTCAACGCAGGCACGTCCGGATGATGTACTTGACCCGACGTAAGCTGAACCTTACACGCGCCGCATAAGCCAGCACGACAGCTATTGCTAACAACCTTCCCAGCATCCTCGAGCTGATCTAACAACGTTTTCTGATTATTCCCTACAACTTTCGTCCCATTGAAATCGATCGCTATGCTCTTCTCTGGTCTTGAAGTGACTGAAGATACGCCAAACGCTTCTTGATGGTAGTTTTCTTCTGGCAGCCCTTTTCTTAGCAGGAGATTTTTCGCTTTCTCCATAAAACCATCAGGACCACACACAAACACTTGGCGCTGTTCAACATCTTTGATTTGCTTAATGTGTGACAAACTTAAACGCCCTTTCAAACCAAACCAATCAACAGCAGGTTGCGTTAAACAGACTTTTACTTCTAGCGCTGGGTGCTCACGCTTTAACTGCTCCAACTCTGAGCGACAAGGAATATCATTTTCGGTCCGACATTGATGGTAGAAAACCACGTTCTCCAACTGATTATGATCCGCTAAGTAACGCACCATTGATAACATTGGTGTTACTCCGCTACCCGCAGAGAGTAACAGCAGAGGCTGCGCTTCATGCGTTTTAAGGTGGAACTGACCGTCAGGTTGTTCTGCCTCTAAAACATCACCGACTTGTAAGTTGTCTAAGAGTGAGTTAGAGACTCTTCCGCCCGCGATACGCTTTACAGAAATAGCATAACGACCCGGACGAGAAGGACTGGATGATAAGGTATAGCGTCGACCCACTTTCTTACTATCAATATTCACCTCTATTGGCAGGTGTTGTCCTGGCAAGTAATTAGGCAACGAACCTTTGTTTGGCTCTAACCATAAGGTCACAAAGTCTTGGGCAATTTCTTCACGCTCAACACATGTAAGCTTCATGCGCACTGGCGAGTTATCTGCGTAAAACTCCGGCTCTTTGTACTCCAATACTTCAACTTTATCGCCTTGACGAATAATGCCTTCATTTCGCGCGACAAGATTCTGGCCAAAGAACACACCACCGACATCGTTTGCACGGAACTGTTGCAAGGTTTTGAGCGGCTCTTTGCTCTCACGGAATGTGCCTCTTTGGGTATTCACCGTAGTCAGGATACAGCGCTCGCAAGGTTTGAGAGACTCAAACTCTACCTCACCGATTCGTATGCGCTTCCATGAATCTTCTTCAAATGGCTTAGTATCAGAGACAACTAAGTTAGTACGAAACTGATCCATTGAGTGCAGCTCTGAACTTCTTCGATTCAGCTCATCAAGTGAAGCTTGGCTGATCACTAAAACCGGATAACCATCAGCAAAACTGACGTTTTGACCTAGCTTTTCACGGACACGATTCGATTGCTCACCACTAAATAACAACTCAACGCGCTGCCCCAAAACACGACTAAACCAGTCATCTGCATCATCTGTCGTGGTATAGGCAGTAAATGTATCTTTCCAAACCGTTGCAGGTGTCTCCTGCATTTTGAAATCTTGGTAACGGATTTTAAGTGGCTCCATACCCAAACTACTAAACACCACTCCATCGGACAATAAGGCAGACTTAATGGTTACCATTTGCGGATACTTTCGCGCAGTGATCATCGAGCCATCAGCTTTCGCAATCATAAAGCGACGATCGAAGCTCAATCCTTGCTTCTCAACCCATACGGACGACAGCGATAATCCGCCAACTGACTTAACCGGAAAAACATTAATTTGGGATAAAACGGGTTGCGACATTGCCTTCTTCCTACGGGTGTTTTTTATTTGTTGCGGTATTGTATACTCAAATCACATTAAGTTGCAGAGTCTACTGCCTCTTCATCCATCGCAACTTTCTCGAAACCATATTCTTATAAATTTGGTTTTAGTGACAAGTATTTACTACACTCAACATTCGCGTTTTTTAACACCGTTCTGACCAAATACCGTTTGATAAAGTGTGATACGACACACATAATTCACCCAAGTTATCACTACTCCCATTTATCGATTTGGAGCTTAATTATGGATACAAGAAAACTGGTTCTGATTTTGTTATGTATCTTTCTTCCGCCTGTCGCGGTGTTTATGGAGAAAGGTCTAAATAAAGACTTTTTGATTAATCTAATATTGACGTGTTTCTTCTTTCTACCAGGTACGATCCACGCGCTTTGGTTAACAATGAAGTAACCACTTACACTCTCACTCTTTATAAAATTGAAAAATGGGATGAAATATGAGGGCAATTCCTCTATCATCCTGTCGCCTAAGCGCAAGCGTTTGCTCAAAAGCAAATACGGCGCTTAGGCTCCAATCAGACAACTTTTCAATGGTGGGAGCAATTAATGACAACACTGACTATCACTCGTCCTGACGACTGGCACGTTCACTTACGCGATGGGGAAGTTCTTAAAGACACCGTTCGCGACATCAGCCGCTACAATGGCCGTGCGCTGATTATGCCAAATACCGTCCCACCTGTTACTACAACTGAGCTCGCCCTAGCCTACCGTGACCGAATTCTCAAAGAGCAACATGGCGAGCAGTTTGAGCCTTTAATGGCGCTTTACCTTACAGATAACACGACACCAGACGAAGTACGTAAGGCTAAAGCCACCGGAAACATTGTTGCTGCCAAGCTTTATCCTGCAGGCGCTACCACAAACTCAGATTCCGGTGTGACCAATGCGAAAAACATTTATCACGTTTTAGAAGCAATGGAAGAAGTAGGAATGTTACTTTTGGTTCATGGGGAGGTAACACATCACGATATTGATATATTCGACCGAGAAAAAGAATTCCTTGATACCGTCCTCGCTCCTATCGTCAATGACTTCCCTAATCTTAAAATCGTTCTAGAACATATCACCACCGCCGACGCAGCAAACTTCGTTAGCAACGCCTCAGACAACGTAGCGGCTACCATCACTGCCCACCACCTTCTTTTCAACCGTAACCACATGCTTGTGGGTGGTATTAAACCTCATTTCTACTGTTTGCCAATTCTTAAGCGCGGAACCCACCAGCAAGCGCTGATCGAAGCAGCAACTAGTGGTAGCAAGAAGTTTTTCCTAGGTACAGACTCAGCGCCACATGCGAAAGGGGCAAAAGAATCGGCTTGCGGTTGTGCTGGTTCTTACACTGCACACGCAGCGCTAGAGCTTTATGCAGAAGTCTTCGAAAAAGAAGGCAAGTTGGAAAACTTGGAAGCTTTCGCAAGCTTCAACGGTCCTGATTTTTACGGCATTGCACGTAACACAGATACGGTAACGTTAGAAAAATCCGCTTGGGATGTGCCAGAAACGATGCCATTTGGCAATGATATCGTTGTGCCTATTCGAGCAAATGAACAGATCGAGTGGAAAGTGAAGTAAGTACTTTACTGACGTTTCACCTATAAAACAGGGTCATGCTTTTTGTAAAAAGAAGTCATGACCCTTGTTACTATCGTCTCATGTTTTAGATGTGATTATTGACCACGAAGCTTTTCAACCATCGTCCATACCGCAACCACAACTAACCCTGCCACAAAGCCGATAATACCGTTCAATAAAATAGGCAAAATGGCTGTAGCAACCGAATGGCCACTAAAGTTCATAATAATCGGCTCTACAAAGTGATGAATGGCTGGCACGTTGTGCACCACAATTCCTCCACCCACCAAAAACATCGCAGCAGTTCCTACAATGGTTAACAACTTCATCAACTTTGGTGCAAAAGCGACCAAGGCCCCTCCGACTTTCGCCACCCAACCTTTACCGTTTGAGCGACTTTCAAGGTAAAGGCCTAAATCATCTAGCTTCACAATCCCAGCGACTAGTCCATAAACCCCAACCGTCATAATCACTGCAATTAAACTGACAACTAAAATTTGCGTAACAAGACTGGCTCCTGTCACGGTACCTAACGCAATCACGATGATTTCTGCTGAAAGGATAAAGTCTGTTCGAATTGCACCAGAAACTTTACGCCTTTCATACTCTTCTATCGACTCGCCAGTATTAACTAGCTCCTCTTTTTCTTCGTGCGGATGCGAGTGAGGAAACACTTTCTCAAGTACTTTCTCTGCCCCTTCAAAGCAGAGAAATAAGCCGCCAATTAGCAATAATGGCATGATAAGCCATGGAATAATCGCGCTAATAAGTAAAGCTGAAGGAACTAAAATCAATTTATTTTTGAATGAGCCTTTTGCAACCGCCCAAACTACTGGAATCTCTCGCTCAGATGCAACACCAGACACTTGTTGAGCGTTTAACGCTAGATCATCTCCCAACACACCTGCGGTTTTCTTTGCCGCCATTTTTGACATTAAGGCGACATCATCAAGCACCGTGGCAATATCGTCCAACAGTGTGAGTAAACTTGCTCCAGCCATTTTTGGTCTCTTATATGAAATTGAGTAAGTAACAAAATGTAACACCAATGAATCACTCATCAAAGTGATGATTTTGCAAAGAATACCACCCCAAATGGTGTTTTATATTGCCGTAACGATAAGACGGGTCTAGTCTTGTGATACCTTTCAGCAGTCAAAAGAAAAAGTATAGATGAAAAGTGGATACATTTACCCGATCGGTACTCCTGGCCAACCTTGGACCGAAGAAGAACGTAAAGCTTGGTTAGCAACGCAAGAAGTAAAACGTAGCTACCAAGATGAAGTCATCAGTAAAATCGATGCCCTACGCGGGCATTTTGATGTTGAACAATATGGTGCGCTCTCATACAACGAGGCACGCTTCCCTCTGTTTTGTATCAAAACACGCAATTGGGATTCAACTAAACCTGTTGTGTTGGTCACAGGCGGCGTGCACGGTTACGAAACCAGCGGTGTACATGGCGCATTAAAGTTTGTAGAAACGGAAGCAGAGCGCTATGCAGAGCATTTCAATATTGTCGTTGCCCCCTGCGTAAGCCCTTGGGGTTACGAGGTGATCAACCGCTGGAATCCAAACGCGATTGATCCAAACCGCTCTTTCTATAAGGATAGTCCTGCCGAAGAATCCGCTAACCTCATAAAGCTAGTTGCAACTTTAGGCGATGTGTTAATGCACATTGATCTACATGAAACGACAGATTCTGACGAAACTGAGTTCCGTCCAGCCTTAGCTGCTCGTGATGGTATTGAGTACATTGAAGGTATGATCCCAGATGGCTTTTACACGGTGGGAGATAGTGAAAACCCTCAGCCTGACTTCCAAAAAGCGGTCATTGAGTCAGTTGCAAAAGTGACTCACATTGCACCAGCAGATGAAAACGGCGAAATCATCGGTTCACCCGTCGTACAGTTTGGCGTTATCAACTACCCAATGGTAAAACTGGGCCTGTGTGGCGGCGTAACAAATTGCGTTTACGGCACGACAACGGAAGTGTACCCAGACAGCCCAACGGTGACCGACGAAGAATGCAACGATGCGCAAGTTGCAGCCGTAGTTGGTGGTTTGAATTACGTACTAAGTAAGCTCGAATAACACAGGTTAACAATAAAGCAACTGACGATGTCTTTGAATTGTGAATCAGCTTTACTTTGCTCCAAAAGCAAGTTGAGACATTAATCCGCTAGTTTATTAGAAATTACCGCATTAACATCGCTAACACTGAAGATGCGAAGCATCACGACTTTATGACGCTATTTTAATGCGGTATCTAATAAATCCTAAAATACAAACGACATCTAGACATCATCGTCACTACTAACTCCTCTTCCTGAACAAACTATCGTCATACCATTTAAATCAAACCTCAACCAACGAGCTTCTGAAGCGAAAAACATCCTTAAACAATAAGAAAGCTTAATGCTCTTTGGCTTTATTTTTTAATCACTTACCCAAAAGCACATGCATTAGCCATTGCCTTGTTTTTTATACGCGATTGATCTTTTTAGAGAAACATATATGAACCTCATTGCTTAACCGAAAAAACAAAGATATAATGAAAATAATTATCATTTGTATTTTAATTTTAGATCGAGAACCTCTTTCTCTTTGCATTGAAAGCGGCACTTTTCTTTTGCTAGTTAATCCAGTTTTAAAGCTAAATCAGCACGTTGAATTTTTAGGTATGGCCTAGTGATACTTTGAGGGCTGGATTGTGACCTTAATGTTTATAAAAAATAACTTGGTTATGTTTTGTTGGAATTTAGAACCTATATGCGAATAGATATTCATTATTCGTATTCCATCCCCAAGTCATAAGTTAAGAGAAACTCACTTTATTTTGGGGCAGATTCTGTATGAGTATTCACGTAGTAAGCCTGTTTTTTATACTGTGCTTAACTTCAATTTTCGTCGGCGCAAACCAACTAGATTGGTCGTTATTGCTGACCATGGATGACAAAGCTTGGCTACCGATTACTGCTAGCAGATTACCAAGGCTAATCGCACTAATTCTTACCGGATCTGGTCTCGCAATATGTGGTGTTATTCTTCAACATATTGTTAGAAATCGTTTTGTTGAGCCGGGCACCACAGGCGGTATCGATGCGGCAAAGCTCGGTATTTTGGTATCTATCGTCATGCTTCCATCCTCAGACAAGCTTGAACGTATGCTCTTCGCCGTACTATTTTGCTTCGCCGCTGGCCTTATCTACATTGCCATCGTACGAAAAATTAAATTCAGTAACTCTGCGTTAATACCTGTGATTGGGCTTATGTTTGGTAGTGTACTAAGTGCTATAGCGGAGTTTTATGCTTATCAAAACAACATCTTACAGAGTATGTCCGGTTGGTTAATGGGAGATTTCTCCAAAGTGGTCCAAGAACACTATGAAATAATTTTCTTGATTTTACCCATCACCCTACTGACTTACTTATATGCACATAAGTTTACTGTGATGGGAATGGGCGAAGATGTTGCGTCCAACTTAGGAATTAATATTGCGTTCACTGCCGCCTTGGGTCTAATGCTAGTTTCCGTGACAGTTGCTATAACAGTGGTGACCGTAGGTGCCATTCATTTTATCGGTTTAGTCATACCTAACCTAGTCGCACTAAAATATGGCGATCACCTTAAAAACACCCTACCAATCGTTGCACTAGGCGGCGCTTCGTTACTTATTTTTTGCGATGTCATAGGCAGAGTTGTTGCCTTTCCTTTTGAAGTCCCAATTGGATTAACAGCCAGTGCTATCGGGGGAGTCATGTTTCTTGTGTTTCTTTTGAAAGGAGCACGAGTATGAGATCACATTACTCAAACATGCGAGTGAGCATTATACTCGTTTGCATACTGTCTATCGCCTTTATCTTTACAAGCTCTGGGTGGGATTTTGATTACGTCATCCCTAAGAGGCTGATTAAACTTGGTGCCATAGTTATTGGGGGCAGCTGCGTGGCCATCTCTGCTGTTATTTTCCAAGCTTTAGCTGGTAATCGTATTCTTACGCCATCCATTATGGGATATGAGTCGGTTTATCTGGTTTGGCAAACCCTACTCTTATTACTAGGGGGCACTTCTGGCATTGCTACATTAGGTGTTGTCGGTAATTTCGCTGTCTCTGCAATACTCATTCTGTTGTATTCCTTAGCGATTCAATCTTGGGTACTCAATAGATTTAAACATGACATGCACCAAGTTCTGCTGATTGGCTTTGTTTTGACAATGGTGCTGACAACTCTTGCTCAATTTATCCAGCTCAGAATAAGCCCTGGAGAATTCTCTATCCTTCAAGGGCTCAGCTATACCTCGTTTGAGCGAGCGAAACCTTCTACGTTACTTTTTTCCAGTATTGCGTTAAGCGTTTTGGCACTCTTTGCTAACAGATGGTCACGCGAGCTAGATGTGATAGGTCTAGGTCGAGACCAAGCGATGTCATTAGGACTAAATGATAAGCAATATGTACCAAAGTTCTTTGCTGTAATCGCCATTTTAGTAGCAATTTCGACGAGCTTGATTGGCCCAACGGCTTTTATGGGAATTTTTATTGCCAATATTGCTTATTCCGTTACTAGCGCACCGAACTACAGACACATATTGCTCGTTGCTTGTGCTATTGCAATTGTCATGTTCTTGTCTGGTCAACTTCTGGTAGAGCACTTATTTAACTTTAAAACCACCGTCTCTATTTTGGTGAATGTCCTTTGTGGGGGATATTTCCTAGCCATCACGATAAGAACAAGAAGCCAAATATGAAAACTGTTACTCGCCTGTTTAAAGACAACTCACTGACAAAAAGGAAATACCCCATGTTTAATAGCCCCCTACGTTTGAGTATCTCGCTTGCTTGCTGCGCTCTAGGAACCTTATCAGGTTGCGAGCCGGAAATAACTAAAATTGAAGATACTCAGCCATTAGAAAAGCTCATCGTGATTGAACACAATCTCGGAGCAACTACTATTTCTCATCGCCCTCAACGAGTGGCAGCATTAGATATGAACGAAGTGGACTTTTTAGATCAGCTAAATGTTCCAATCTCAGGAATGGTGAAAGACTTTGTTCCTCACTTTCTAGCGAAATACAAAGACACACCTGAGATAGCGGATCTTGGTGCGATAGTTCAGCCTAATATGGAAAAGATCTATGCCCTAAAACCAGATCTCGTATTGATGACTCCGCTACATGCTAATCAGTATGAAGAACTCTCTCAACTCGCTCCGACTTTACATTTTGACATCAGCTACCGTAATAGTCGTGACCATCACGTCGATACCATTAAGAAACACCTTGTAGAGCTTGGTGAGATCTTTGAAAAGCAAGAGCTAGCCCAACAGAAAGTTGCCGAAATCGATGCAAAAGTCGCAGAAGTGCGCGCTGTTACGAAAGAGCGTTCAGAAAAAGCTTTGGTTGTCATGCATAACAATGGTGCTTTCAGCTCATTTGGCGTTGAGTCTCGTTATGGCTTCGTTTTCGATGTTCTGGGGGTAAAAGCAGCGAGTGAAAAAGTGGAGACAGGTTTGCATGGTCAGCCAATTTCTAGCGAGTTCATTAGCCAAGCTGATCCAGACATTCTTTACATCATTGATCGAACAGCAGTAATGGAAGGAAAGCCTGTCATTGATGCGGAACACTTAGCAAACCCGCTACTCCGTCAAACCAAAGCATGGAAAAACGACAACGTCGTTTTTGTTGATGCCGATGCTTGGTACATCACTTCAGCAAGCATCACATCTCTGAAAATCATAATTGATGACATCCTAAAAGGTTACCAAAGCTAAATCTAATAACAATGAGTTGGATCTTAAGTAATTCAACACTCAACCGACGTCAGAACGGATGTGAGCTAGCCCAAACAAAGAAAAGGAATCTATAATGACTCATGACTATCATCAGATAGCGATGGACTCTTCACAGAAAAACAAACCAAGCCCGTGTCATATCGCCCTCTTTATTTCACTTCAATTTAGTACTTTTGTCGTACCAATTAGTATCGCTCAAGCTGAAGAAGTCGTAGATGAATCAATGACAGTTTATGGTGAAGCAAACAGAGTTTATGCCGCTGGCAAAGTTTCTCACGCGAGTAATATGGGAATGCTTGGCGACAAAAACTTCATGGAAACGCCTTTCAATACGATTGGATACACAGAAAAACACATTCAAGACCAACAAGCACGCGATATCTCAGATGTAATCTCAGCTTCTGATCCCTCTGTTTTCACCAGCGGTGAAACCGGCTTAAACAAAGAAAGTTTCAAAGTAAGAGGTTTCAACTCAGACATTAGCGACGTTATGTTTAATGGATTGTATGGTATCGCTCCTTATTACCGAACCTCTCCTGAAATGTATCAACGTATTGATGTACTTAAAGGTCCTGCTTCTTTGCTCAACGGTATGCCACCGAATGGATCTGTTGGTGGCACCATCAACTTAGTGACAAAAAGAGCACAAGAAACACCAATCACATCTTTCACCGGCAGCTACTTATCGGACACTCAATTCGGAGGACATATCGATATTGGACGTCGCTTTGGTACAAATGAAGAATTTGGTATTCGTTTCAACGGTGCATTTAAAGATGGAGACACCGCGATAAACAACCAAAGCAAAAAAACTCAACTTGCATCATTAAGCCTTGATTGGCGTAATGACATTGCTTTCCTTGAAGCAGATTTTTACTACAGTACAGAGCGAGTTGAAGGTGCAAACCGTGGGTTAAGCATCGCTTCTGGTCTCAAAATCCCATCACCTCCTCCATCTGACACATTATTGACGCCAAGTTGGGCCTACAATGATAGCGAAGATAAAGGGATGATGATTCGCGGGGAGCTAAACGTTAGTGACTCTGTAACTGTATACAGCGCATTGGGTGGTAGCCGTACAGATTTTCATTCAAATGTACCGCAACGAATCAAAATCATCGATAACGAGGGTAACCTAGAGGTATCTCTCGGATCAGTTAAGCTTGAGAACAAACGGACTTCAGGTGAGATAGGTGTTCGTAGCAACTTTGACACTGGCCCAGTAGAACACCACCTTGTACTGAATAGTACTTACTTTAGAGAAGATAAAAATGATTCTCCAACAGGTAATAATAATCCAGCCCCTTGGAACTCGAATATTTATGATCCTGTTTGGGGACCAGAAAATTCAGTTTACGACAACTACTATGGTTTACCTATCGATTCAACTCAGGTCAGCTATGGCATTGCCGATACGTTATCTTTTGTTGATGGGAAATACCAAATCACGCTCGGCTTGCGTTACCAGAGCATTGATTATGAATCTGGAATAATAATGAACGGAATGTCGCTTCCTACCACCAAGTTTAAGGAAAGTACTTACACTCCCGCACTTGCAGCATTATACAAAGTTTCGAGCTCAGTTTCGCTTTATGGTAACTACACCGAAGGCTTAACGAATGGGAAAACAGCAGGCTCTAGCGCTGCAAACGCAGGAGAGGCTTTTGAACCCCAAAAAACCAAACAGACTGAAGCAGGCGTGAAGCTTGACCTGGACGGCTTTGCTCATACGTTCAGTTTATTTGAGATTAAAAAGCCAAATGGGTACCAAGATCCGGATACCAACATTTTTTCTTTCGGTGGTGAACAGCGCAATCGCGGTATTGAATGGGGGTTCTACGGCACACTATCAAAGGACTATACGCTCATCGGTGGTATCGCCTATACAGATGCAGAGATTACAAAAGCAACAGATGTGACAGAGGAGGGGAAACAAGCAACTAAGCTACCCGATTTACAAGCTAAACTCGCATTAGAATGGAACCTCCCTGCGATGCGTGATCTCACGCTTATCGGCCAAGCGAACTATATGTCTGAACAATACATTGATGCACAAAACACTCAGGTATTACCTGCACAGACTATTCTTGATCTTGGCGCACGCTACAACTCAAATATTGCTGAAACAAGCGTGGTTTGGCGCCTTAGCGTAAACAATGTACTGGATGAAGATTACTGGACAACCACCCACTATGCGGACCTAGCTCTTGGCGCACCACGTACAGTGATGCTGTCAGCTACTGCGGATTTCTAATCCCTCCACCTCCCCTTTAGCCTGCCTTCTAAGGGGGACTTACTCCCATTTGGCTGTTCATGAAAATTCACAACAAATCAAAGGAAGTACTCATCTTCAACATTCAAGCAGACAAAGAGCTCGCAACACCTACGGCCAAAGTTAATTCAAAACATAATCCATCAACGTCCACTTCCATAGGCTTTATATGAAAAACGATAAGAGCTCAATATGCTCTACCACGTTCTCCTTATTTTCGCTTGATAGGCTAGATAAGGTGACAATATGATAAGTAAAATCAGCCAACATTACGTTACGCCTAGCTTAATGCCAGCCTTAAAGCCATCGATTAAGAAGCTTGCTTTGGGAACGTTTTGTGAAGCACTTGCCGCTGTGGCAAAAGTTGGTGCACTGCTATGCTTGATAAACTTTATCGATAAATTTGCAAACCAATGGATTTACGGTGCCATAGGACTTTGGGCGGCTAGCGCACTTGCCTCATCAGTGGGCTCGTGGTTAGTTCATGATGCCGAGTCGCAGTTTTCCACTCGATTACGTCGCCAAGTTGCTCAGCACTTGACGCGCTTGCCAAGCAAGACCATCTCTCAATATGGTGATAATCAACTGCGTCGCATAGTTTCCGAAGACATCAGCACGCTTCACCACATGGTTGCGCATTTGCCTTCAGAACTCGTGACATTCATTGTCGTACCCGCAACTTCTATTTTTATCATGTTGAATCTCACAGGTCCGGTAGCGATGCTTACTCTGCTCCCTGGTCTAATTGCATCATTGTACTACCTACTCTTTTTACCTAGGTTCGCCGCTAAACATGGCAAAGAGCGCATGACAATAATGGGTGATATCGTTACCGCAGTAAACGACTACACAAGAGGTATCCGAGTAAATCGAATTTACGGCACGCAAGCAGGAGCACTCGACAGCTATAATGATGCCACAAGACGCTTTACTCACGGCATAGTGAAATGGGTTGGTAGCGTTGCCCTTCCAGCAGCAATTGCTACCGCATTACTTCAAGCGGTTTCGACTTTCGCAATGGCCTATACCATTGGCTATGAATTAAGTCCCGTGGCAATGGCGTCGCTATTCTTTTTTGGTTTGGCCGTCGTATCACCCGCACTGAAGCTTGGCCATGGATTGGACTACGTTAACGCAGGAAAGAATGCTGCAAAGAACATCAGCGACTTTTTACAGCAACCACAAATAGAAAGTGGCAGTTTGAGCGCGGGAGAAAAACCGCTATCACTACAAGCATCAAATATCGTAGTGGCTAATGGAACTGTTAATATTATTGATAACTTCTCCCACTACTTCCCACGGGGTTCATTTACAGCCATCATGGGGCCTAGCGGAGCAGGCAAAAGTACGTTACTACGTCTATTAGCAGGTCAAGAAACACCTCTTTCAGGCTTCGTTACCTTAGGAGGCAATCAACTGTCTAAACTCTCTGAGATATCCCGATACTCCGCCATACGCTATGTACCCCAAGATATCGGTGTACTCAAAACTACCATTAGGCAGAATTTGAAACTATCAACGCCAAGTTCAAGTGACGACGAGCTGAACCAAGCTTTGCAACAAGCTCAATTAAAGATTGACCTCAATTCTGATGCAAGCGTGCTTTCAGGAGGCGAGCAACAACGTGTCGCAATAGCTAACACATTTCTAACTCAAGCCAACGTTCTATTACTGGATGAACCAACCAGTGCTCTCGATAAAAATACGGCCTTCACTGTGATCAGAAATCTCGCGAAGTTTGCGAAAACACAAGACAAGATATTGATCATAATTACTCACGACTCAGAACTCGCGAAACTTGCAGACACTACATTGATGCTCAACAGAAAGGCTCAACGACAGGATGAAGAAGTATGACGGCTCACAATACCCTCTATTCCAATTCGACAATTCCACAAAGTGCAAAGCACCGTCTATATCGAGTCGCTATAGGTTGGGGACTAGTTGCATTATTTGAGGCAACGGCTTACACATTTCTTGCAATATCTATTGTCGAACAAGCTTCACCATTGAACGTCATAATAGCTGCTGTTCTAACTGTGATAGTTACCGTTATTGTAACTCGTTCTGGATTTCTCTCTGGTGCGAAACTGGCTGGGGATCTTTATTCATCAGTAGGTCATTCGCTCAGTAAAGCAAAGTTAGCTTGGTTTAATGATCAGCATAGAACTCAGCTCACTCAACTAGCAGAACGAGGAATACCTGGCTTTATGGCCATTCCTGCTCATCAGCTACAAACATTTTTGCACGCTCCAATGTTACCCATATTTTTAATTATCGGTATTGGGGTCGTTGGAGGAGGTGAAATTGCACTACTCAGTGCCGTATTGTTACTAGTTGCACTGCTCGTTCAGTACAAGGCGCAAAGATACCTAAGTCGCTCAGATAGCGACCGACATGACGCAGAGCTTCAAGCGACTAAATCAACACTTGAGCTCATAGATCACCTTGAGTTACTTCGCTCAACAGCGGGGCCTGAGCGCTCAATCGAGCGTATTGAACAGAGTTGGCACGCACAAGAAGAAGCTCATTCAACTATTAATCGTAACGCTTCTATCGCAACCTTAGTATCAGGATTGGCAACGATTTTACCCCTTGCAGGTATCGCCATCTATCTCGTCTTAGAGCCGATTACTCAACCCTTATTAGCCTTGGCTTTATTGATATTGATTACCCGTGCAGCTGCACCTTTGGGTGAACTCGCGTTGGCAGGCTTTGCGATTAACGACGTAAAATCCTCAATTAAAAATTACGCTCAGTTAACGAATGTCCCTGTTCTGCCTGAGCCTAATCCTCAATTTGCAACCTCCCCCAAAAACCATAAGTTCGAACTGAACCTTGTGGGCCATTTAGATCTCTTTGAAGATGCTAGCACGGAGATCAAACAAGGTGATACCGTCGTCATCAATGGAGTCAGTGGCAGTGGGAAAAGCACTTTACTGGGCCTGTTTCTAAGGTTTGATGATCCTGACCAAGGTCTTATTTCGCTCGGAGGGATAGATCTAAAGAATATCCCTTATGACGTGCTCACCCAGCATATAGCCTATGTTGCTCAGGAACCGGTCATTTTTACTGGCACATTGGCGGATAACATTCGGTTAGGTAATCCCAATGCAAGTGATTATGAAGTTGAGAGCTTTGCAAGACACGCACAATTGGACAAACTTATTGACTCATCTCCTAAAGGAATACATCAAACAGTAGGACAAAGAGGCTCAGGGTTGTCAGGAGGTGAAAGACAGAGAGTTGCAATTGCGCGAGCTCTCATTAAAAAGGCGCCAATCCTCATTTTCGACGAAGCGACGGCAGCATTAGACGAAGCAACCGAAAAAAGTATTGCTCAACATATTCAAACATTGAACTCGACCGTGATTATTGTGACGCATCGCGATCAGAATATATGGTCACCCACATTGGAACTCACGATTGAGGGTAGAAGAGTTATAGTTGCACAGTACAACTCTACTTCCTTGAAAAGTAGGGACAAATTGGCGGCTGAAGAAACTAATAACAATCAATACTTAAATCTAAGCGGTGTCAATTGAGTTTTTTGTCACTTTAGCACATTGTATCATCTAAAGAATCTTACAGGCATGTTGTAAAGCAATGATAATAAAGCGAATTCTCAAGGTTATAATTCTGACTCAATCTGACACAAGATAGACGTAGGTCTTTCCAATACCATCAGCTTTTCGAGTCGGTCATCATACAGCGCATTGTCAATTTTTTTAAAATAGACTCTACACTTTTACAACAATCGATTCTTGTATTGCTCCGGTGTCATGCCGGAGTATTTCTTGAACATCGCGATAAAAGGGCTGGCTTGGTTATAACCTAACGTCAGAGCGACTTCTTTTACGGTCTGCCCTTTACGCAGCAACTCCATAGAATGTAAATATCGCACACGTAAGCGCCACTCAGTAAAGCTCATGCCCAACTCACTCTGGCAATGTCTCGCTAACGTGCGTTCTGTGGTATGCACTTTTGCCGCCCACTCCGCCAAACTGATCTCATCCGTCGGCGATTCTTCTACTGCTTTTAAAATCGGTTCAAGATACTTATTGTCGGTAGTCGGTAAAAAGTGATGTTCGACTTCTTGCTTTGCAAGCTGGTCCAATAACACTTGTACCAAGCGCTTGTCTTCATCAGTTTGCGCCACGTTAATGTCTCGCTGACGAAAGTCCTCAATAATAGATGACACGATTGGAGTCACTTTGATCAAGCTCGTTTTGGTAGGAAAATGCGCTGTCAATTCAGGGGCAATATTCAAAGAACAATATTCGATTGGCTTACGGTTGTAGCTAGTGTGACGAATTCCGGCGGGAACCCAAATAGCAAGATGTGGAGGTGCTAGAAATCTTGTGTCTTCTGCATCCATCTCCAGAATCCCACCGCTGATCAGTTGCACTTGCCCCCAAGGGTGGCTATGAATTCGTGTTTCTGTATTAGAGAGAAACGCTTCGAAATTCATAAATACATCTGATGGCGCACGATCGATTGATAAGGAGGGGTGAAGATTTCTGGCGCTCTTTTTCAAAATTGTCTTCCTATCGCTTACGATGTCTTTTAAGAGATACTTTTTATTATAAAGACCTGCCAGACTAGCGCCATCAATAATTGTGCTATAGGGTTCTCATGATTTATTTACTTCCGTTTTTCACCGTTATGATTTGGGGTGGTAACTCAATTGTGAACAAGATGGCTGCGAGCGCCATTGAACCAAGTGCGATGAGTTTCTACCGTTGGTTTGTCGCAATGGTACTCCTAACGCCATTTTGCCTGCCTGCAATCATCAAACAACGACACATTATTCGACCTTACTTAGCTAAGTTGGCGTTTCTTGCGTTACTTGGTATGGTTCTCAACCAGTCACTTGGATACTATGCCGGTTTAACAACAACGGCCTCTAATATGGCCCTGATCACCTCTTTAGTTCCTTTGATCAGTGTGTTTTTAAGTGTCCCATTGCTCGGTAAATCTATATCAATGTTAAGTATCGTCGGTGGTGTCATTTCGCTCGGCGGCTTGGCATTTATGCTTGGTCACGGTGATATCACTTACTTTTTACATCAAGACTTAACGCAAGGTGACAGCTTAATGCTCGTTGCTGCCATGGTATACGCGGCTTATTGTGTTCTGCTAAAACGCTGGAAAATGCCATTCAGTAGTTTGACTCTGGTTTACATGCAGGGCTTCTTTTCTGTTTTGATGCTCACACCACTTTGGCTCTCTAGTGAGCAACTGTTACCAAGCCAAGACGCGCTACCATTAATCGCTTATGCTGGTATTGCTGCTTCCATTTTCGCGCCGCTGATGTGGGTCAAAGCGATTGATTCAATTGGTGCTGATTCAAGTGCTATGTTCATGAACCTAATGCCTGTGGTTTCCGTCATACTTGCTTCAACACTAATTGGTGAGAAAATTTACGCTTACCACATTATTGGTGGGTTGTTAGTCATCTCTGGCGTTATCCTGTCGCAAATAAAAGTAAGACAGAGAAAACCATTGTCCAATTCTGAGATTGCCTCTACCGCCAATTAACATCTACACCTCAAGCCATAGAACTACGCTGTGGCTTGTCACTTCCAGCGTTCGAATAAAAGTTAATGTTTTGTTTCATTCGCTATTCCCGAAAATTCATCTTGCTGCTAAATTGGGAAAACAATAACCCATCAAGGAAAGACAGATGAGCAGTGGTCAAAGAGACATTACCCTTCGCTTTTTAGCAGAACCCAGCGACGTAAATTTTGGCGGAAAAGTGCACGGCGGCGCCGTAATGAAATGGATCGACTTGGCAGCGTACGCCTGTTCTGCAGCGTGGAGTGGTAAATATTGCATTACCGCATATGCTGGCGGCATTCGGTTTGTTGCGCCGATTCATGTCGGCAACTTAGTCGAAGTTAGCGCGAAAGTCATTTATACCGGACGAAGCTCAATGCACATTGCGATTGACGTGCAAGCTAGTGATCCAAAGCAAATGAAAAACAGACTCACCACTCACTGTATCGTTATCATGGTTGCTGTAGATGAAAACGGAAAACCAACCGATGTACCGAAATGGATTCCAGAGTCAGATGAAGACAAAGCCTTAGAGCAATCCGCTATCCGTCTTATGAACATGCGTAAAGAGATTGGGGAAGAAATGGAAGCACACGTTAAATATCTCAAGTAACTGGCATCCGTTAAGAACGCTATTAAGTACCTCAACGTTACCTAGACCCAGAGTGTGGAGCAACATCATGGTTTTGCCATTTGTTTCACGCTCGCCCTTCTCTGTCATAAATCCTTCACCTAGCTTTGCTTAAATCCATCCATTATTTTAGAGTTGGATAGAGTTTGGATCTTGAGACTAAAAGAAACGACCTTAAGTGAAGAGACGTTGACCAATTTAAAAGCGGTCGAGTACCAGTGGGTGAGAACCATGTACGTCGAGGGGTATAACGAAACAGAAATTAATCATTACATTCAAACTTGCTTTGGCGGTGACGTTACCTTTGCTAATCTATTTCGTCGCGTCGCACTGCAGCAAGAAAGTTTGTACACGCTGCTTCAATACGTTGGATGCGCACCTTCCAGCCGAGAGTTTTAATCTCTTCCTTCCCTACCTCAATTTAGCTTTTTACTAAGCTCTAGTTATTTATGTGAAGTGCTACGCAGGGCATTATTCAAGCCCTGTGTAATCCATTGCAAAGCCGCTAATCTCTATCTACTTATTGCACAATTGCCTTTAACAGGCATAAAAAAACCTGAGTCTAAACTCAGGTTATGGTTACAAAAACTGTTAGTGATTGAATCGTAAGGAACTAAGCTAACAGCCAGCTATGCGTAACGCCAATAAAAGCCAAGATATTACTGATCGGCGGCCAAACCAAAATTGTAATATCCGTGCTAAGTATAAGGGCGACCATGTGGTCGCCCTTTTCTAGTTATTCTTATCAATCTCAGACCACAAGAGATTATCCTTTCACACCACCAGCGGTTAGACCACCAACCAACCAGCGCTGCGCAAGTAAGAATACGGCAGTGATTGGCACTGCTGAAAGTACAGCAGCTGCGGCAAAGTCACCCCACAAGTAGTTTTGTGGATATAGGTATTGCTGCATACCCACTGCAAGTGTGTACGAGTCTACATCAGAAAGCAGTAGTGACGCTACAGGAACTTCACCAATTACCATGATGAACGACAAGATGAAGACTACCGCTAGGATTGGCACAGACAGTGGCAGCAATACCAAACGGAATGCTTGCCATGGTGTAGCACCATCAAGAGCCGCTGCTTCTTCTAGAGACGAGTCAATACTTTCGAAGTAGCCTTTAATGGTCCAAACGTGCAGTGCGATACCGCCTAAGTAAGCGAAGATCAGACCGCCATGCGTGTTCAGACCAAGGAAAGGAATGTACTGACCCAGTTTGTCGAACAACGCGTACAGAGCAACCAGTGCCAACACCGCAGGGAACATCTGGAAGATCATCATCGCTTTAAGAATGGTGTTCTTACCTTTGAACTTCATACGAGCAAACGCGTAAGCCGATGTGGTTGATAGCGCCACGATTAGGATTGCAGAAATACCACCCACTTTTACCGAGTTCCACAACCATGTCATTACTGGGAATGGTGGCGGTGTAACTGTACCGTCTGGATTAGTCACCGAGAAACCTAATGCCAATTTCCAGTGATCAAGTGTTGGGTTGTCTGGGATCAGGCTACCCGTTGCAAAGTTACCTTCACGGAATGAAATCGCGATGATCATCAGTAAAGGGAAAATAATCAGTGCCAAGAATGCCCACATTGCAATATGAGTAGCCCAAACACGATACTTTAATGACTTACCTTGTACCATTGCCATTGTAATTTCTCCTTAGTCCTGAGCTACTTTAGTTACGCGTAGGTTGATAAGTGCCAATGCGCCAACCAATAGGAAGATAAGCGTTGCTACTGCACTTGCTAGACCGAAGTCTTGACCACCAGCACCTTCGAATGCGATTCGGTAGGTGTAACTTACTAGCAGGTCGGTGTAACCCGCAGGCTCTGATGTACCAATCATGTTTGGACCACCGCCAGTCAACAACTGGATAAGTACGAAGTTGTTGAAGTTAAATGCAAAACTCGCGATCAACAATGGTGTTAACGGCTTCAACATCATTGGTAGTGTGATACGTGTGAAGTTCGTGACAAAGTTCGCACCATCAATGGCTGATGCTTCATATAAATCGTCTGGAATCGCTTTTAGTAAGCCCATACACAAAATCATCATGTAAGGGAAACCAAGCCAAGTGTTAACAATTAAGATCATGGTTTTCGCCATGAACGGATCAGAGAACCAAGCCGGGCTAATGCCGAATAAGCCTTCCAACAACATGTTGATCTCACCAAAGCTTTGGTTAAACAAACCTTTAAAGATCAAGATAGAAATAAACGCCGGAACTGCATAAGGCAGGATTAGCAACAAACGGTAAACTGAGCGACCTTTAAGTGCTTCCCACTGAACCACACTGGCAAGGACAAGACCAATAACAAGCGTAAATAATACGGTTAGCGCAGAGAAAACAATGGTCCAGATAAAGATACTGATAAACGGCTCTTTGATACCATCATCTTTCCAAACACGCTCAAAGTTGTGGGTACCAATGTTCACCACGAAACCTGGTGACACTGTGCTGCCAACAAATTGACCGTTTTCATCGACAGGCTGGTAGTAACCTACTTCCATATTTGGACGTAGCGTTTCTTCAGTCCGGTTGTTGTAAAGCGTTTCACCATCTTCTTGTAATGTGTACAAAGGCACAACTGCAGCAAATTTGCGCAGCCCACTCATGCGGATATCATCACCACTTGGCAAATGTAAATCGACACTGCTCAACGCACTGCGGTTCTTAACAATCGCCTTGATTGATTCTTTTTCACCCGTTACTTCTTCAATTGGTGAAAGATCAAACTCCGATGCTGAAAGGTTATCAAGCTGAAAAGTCGGGCTTGCAAGTAGCTCACCATCTTTTTCAACCACAAGTTGATGGCCTTGCTCCGTTTTATACAAAGTGAACGGGTAGCTATCACCACTTTGGTAAGTTCGGTCCAAAAGTACGTTCTGAGCGCGATCAAAAGAGAGTTGGTTTTTCGCGCTATAGTTGGTAAACGCCAAACCTATGGTGTACGCCAAAGGAAAAAGAATGAAAAGGATCATCCCTGCTATACCAGGGTAGATGTAACGGTGTGCGTACGTCTTTTTGCTACCAAAGATGAACAACGCTAAAGCGGTAAGAATGAGCGTAAGTAGTGCAAACGCAATCTCACCGCGAGAATACATAAGGATTGTTGCGTAGCCATTGATGATGCCGACTGTGCCTAAAAGTGACCATTTCATGAACACTTTTTTGCTGCTCGGAAGGCTGGCTTCTGGTGCTGTCATAGCATTTGTACCTTGAACTGACTGCATAGGGAACCTGCTAGCGAATATAGAATAAATATAGAAAAGTAAGGAGGAGTTGCCTCCTCCTTAAAAAGGTCTTACTTAATTATTTAGTCATTTGTTTTTCTGCATCTGCAAGAGCTGCATCGACAGTTTGACGACCGTCAACTACGTTGATGATTGCGTTCTTAGCCGCACCCCAGAATGCGTTCATTTGAGGGATATTTGGCATGATTTCGCCGTTCATCGCATTGTCCATTGTTGCTGCGATACGAGTATCTGAATCTAGCTCACGTTGGAACGAGTTAAGTGCTACCGCACCTAGAGGCTTATCGTTGTTAACCATACGTAGGCCATCGTTTGTTAGTAGGTAGTTCTCAATGAACTCAACTGCTAGATCTTTGTTTGGAGACGCAGTGCTGATACCAGCCGTTAGAACACCAACGAATGGCTTAGAAGATTGACCTTGGAACTTAGGTAGCGTAGTCACGCCGTAGTTAACGCCAGACTTCTCAATGTTGCCCCAAGACCATGGACCGTTGATCGTCATCGCTGTTTTGCCTTGGTTGAACGCAGACTCAGACACTGAGTAATCCATATCCGCAGAGATTACGCCTTTGTCAACTAAGCCTTTTACGAAGCTCATTGCGTCTTTAACGCCTTCTTTCGCGATACCTGCGTCTTTAACATCGTAACCTTCAGAAGTGTATTTAAACGCGTAGCCGCCATCAGCAGCCATTAGTGGCCAAGTGAAGTACGGTTCTTTTAGGTTCCACATGATTGCAGACTTGCCGTCTTTTTTAAGTTTTGCATCTAATGCTGCAACCTCTTCCCAAGACTTTGGTGGGTTTGGAACTAGGTCTTTGTTGTAGATTAGAGATAGAGACTCAACCGCAACTGGATAGCCGATCAATTTACCGTCGTAACGTACTGCATCCCAAGCGAAATCAACGATACCTTCTTGAATATTCTTAGAAGGTTTAATTTCTGCTAGCAGGCCAGCTTCTGCGTAACCACCGAAACGGTCGTGAGCCCAGAATACGATATCAGGACCGTCGCCAGTCGCTGCAGTTTGAGGGAATTTGTCTTGAAGGCCATCTGGGTGAGCCACAGTCACTTTAATGCCTGTGTCTTCTTCAAATTTCTTACCAACTTCAGCAAGGCCGTTGTAGCCTTTATCACCGTTGATCCAGATAGTAAGTTGTCCTTCTTCGATGGCAGCATTAGCACCAAAAGAACCCAAAGCAACAAGAGTACCTAGTGCTACAGCGCTTAACTTTTTCATGTTCGTATCCTTTTTATATTTTTGATGTAGGGCTAGTCCATTGAGGTTCAGCCGTATTTCGACATATATCATCTGAAATAATCCAATATGTCTCATCCTCCTAATCCCTACGCCCTTACAATTATGACGTATTTTCGTGATCTAAATCGCCAAGGGTAAGAGACTCAAATCACAAAATGGATAGTTCCTGTGATCGGTTTCAACTTTAGGTGGTGCAATAATGTGATTTCCGACCAACTGCTTTCTTCCTCCTCCTTTTTTACTCCTCCCTTTCTACTCCCCCTACAATTATTTCTATTAGGAGGATGTCGCACTACGAACAATCTTAGAAACTGCAGTCATCCAAGAGTGGATGGTAAGAACCCTTTCCCAGCAGTGCCTACGTATTAGGAAAAAGATTTGCTGGTTTTGCATTGCCAGACGAGTGGAATGTCATTATTAGTGTTGTTTGTGGTAATTATTTCACGGGGGAGACAATACGAATAATGTGGGGGAGAGAAACTCGTACTTGGCTATGATGGGTAGCACTTCTATTCAGGACATTTTATTGAAGTGCTACCCTACTTTTCTTACCAACCGCAAGAACTTACCGATTCCTACTGTTACTGCTCGCTAGATAATTCATATAATGATGAGCGGTGAATAATAAAAAATTGATCGAGGACGAGCTACATGGCGAGTGTCACGTTAAAAAATGTTTGTAAAGCGTATGGCGACGTACTGATTTCTAAGAACGTAGACCTAACAATCAACGAAGGTGAATTTGTTGTTTTCGTAGGTCCATCAGGTTGTGGTAAATCTACCCTTTTACGTTGTATTGCCGGTCTTGAAGACATTACTTCAGGTGATTTGTATATTGGTGACCAGCGCATGAATGACGTCGAACCATCCAAACGTGGTGTTGGTATGGTATTCCAGTCTTACGCTCTTTACCCGCACCTTAACTTATATGACAACATGTCATTTGGCTTGAAACTAGCAAAAGCAGACAAAGCAGAAATCGACAAGCGTGTTGAACAAGCAGCAGAAATCCTACAACTAGGCCACTTGCTTGAGCGCCAACCAAAAGCACTTTCTGGTGGACAGCGTCAACGTGTGGCGATTGGCCGAACATTAGTATCGCAGCCAAATGTATTCCTTCTAGACGAGCCACTATCAAACTTGGATGCGGCACTGCGTGTAAACATGCGTGCACAAATTACTAAGCTACAACGCCAACTTGGTTGTACCATGATCTACGTAACGCACGATCAGGTAGAAGCGATGACAATGGCAGATAAAATCGTTGTACTAGACGGCGGTTATGTATCGCAAGTTGGTAAGCCGCTTGAGCTTTACCATTACCCACAAAACCGCTTTGTAGCTGGCTTTATCGGTTCTCCGAAAATGAACTTCATGAGCGTATTCATTGATGAAGTAGAAGCAGAGCGCGTCAAAGTTCAACTATCTAACGGCGTATCTTTCTGGATTCCGGTGGATGGTACAACAGTTAACCGCGGCGACCGAATGTCTTTAGGCATTCGCCCTGAGCACCTATTATCCGCTTCTGAAGCTGATGCAAGTATTCACGGTGAAGTGATGATTGTTGAGAAGCTAGGTAACGAAACTCAAGTATACCTAAACCTAGAAGGTGCGGACGCCGACGTTATTTTCCGTCAGCCTGACACGCTTGCAGTCGACACTGGCGATAAAATCGAGATCGGTATTCCAGCTCATCGTTGTCACCTGTTCCACAGTGATGGTCGCGCATGCCGCCGCCTATACAAAGAAAACGGCGTAGAAGTCGAATAGTTCATTCGTCCTTACTCAAAAAAATCCCTCTCACTTGAGAGGGATTTTTTATCTTAATAAATATCAGCAATTCGATACTAAATCATTAATCGTTAACGAATCAAATCACCCGTTTCTTCTACCCTCACATAAACCATTGTCTTTGTACTGATACTTCATTTTTAATACTTTTCCTCATTCCTCATAAGTAAGTACCAGCTTTTTCCTAACCCGCCAAACTTAGCCAAAGGGCCAAATATCATTCTTATTTCCACTTACCTCTACAACGCAAATTTTTACACTTATCAACGAAATTACACGTGACAAAAAACTCAGCAGCATTCAACAGAATGCTCTGTGCACCAACTACTAATAACGTTCACGACACGGCAATTGGGGAAGACACCCAAGGGCGGTAGCGTGTCAGAAGGGAAACTGAGTCATGAAACAAAAAGGACTTATCCGCTCTCATGAGATGGAGTTCGCTTTTTTATATCGCATCTCAGATCTTGCTGTCATCGTCTCTTTTATGCTGCTTTTAGTGTTCAAAGACATGAATACTGCGATGGGGAAAGATTACGTCATATTGGCTTTCGTTGGAGGCATCTCCTTTCTATTTATGGCAGAAAGCGGCAATCTGTATCGCTCTTGGCGAACCAGTTCGTTTAAAGAGCAGATGTTTATTGTCTGTGTTGCTTGGGCGGTGACTTCTGCACTTATCTTTATTGTGCTGTATTTTTCTGAAGTCCATACCTTATTTGATAACACAATTTTAGCGCTGTGGTTTGCGATTACGCCCGCTCTGCTCTTAGCATGGCGAGTAACATTCCGTACCGGATTAGCCTATTTGAGAAAAAAAGGATTCAACACTCGCACTGCGATCATCATCGGCCAAACTCCTCACGGCATTACCCTAGCTAACGAAATTCAAAACCACACAGAACACGGCGTGCTTTTTGATGGCTTTTACGACGAACGATCTTCCGACAGATTGCCAAATTCTGATTATCCTATTAAAGGAGCTGTTGACCACGCCCTTGAGCGAGCTAAAAAAGGGGAAGTAGATTACGTCTATATCGCGATGCCAATGCACGCAAAAGAGCGCATTGCGTCACTTCTTAACCAATTCTCAGATACCACCGCAAATACGTATCTGATTCCCGACTTCTTCACTTATAACCTTTTACATTCTCGTTGGGCGCAGATCGGCCAAGTTCAAACACTAAGTGTCTTTGATACACCTTTTGCTGGAATTTCTTCTTGGGTAAAACGGTTTGAAGACATCTTGTTTTCGAGCATTATTTTGGTCTTAATCGCCCCTATTCTATTCGTCATTGCGATTGGCATTAAGGCAACTTCTAAAGGCCCTGTCATCTTTAAACAACATCGTTACGGTCTTGATGGACGCAAGATTGAAGTCTGGAAGTTCCGTTCAATGACAACCATGGATCAAGGTTCCAACGTGAAACAGGCGACAAAGAACGATCCTCGTATTACGCCTTTTGGCGGATTTCTACGTCGCACCTCTTTGGACGAACTACCTCAATTTATCAATGTACTGCAAGGGACCATGTCTATTGTCGGCCCACGCCCTCATGCCGTGGCACACAATGAAGAATACCGTCAGATCGTGGATCGCTACATGCTACGTCACAAAGTAAAACCAGGCATTACTGGCTGGGCGCAGATTAATGGTTATCGCGGCGAAACCGACACCTTAGAAAAAATGGAAAAGAGAGTCGAATTTGATTTGGATTACATCCACCACTGGTCGGTTTGGATGGACATCAAAATCATCTTTATGACCGTTTTCAAAGGCTTCACTGGTGCTAACGCTTACTAAGGTTAAGATTATGAAGAAACTGACAATGGCAATAGCATTGAGTCTGTTTTCTACTGACTTGCTCGCAGAACCGATGGCTTACCAAACCGAGTCTGGTATAGAGTTGATTCCCCTCGTAAAAACTTTCTACGAGGGAGATGACAACATCAATAAAGCGGAAAAATCCGGCAATGTAGAATCGGTCAATATTTGGGGTATAGAACCAAGCTTACTAGCACGTATAGAACGGAATCGCTATCGCGCAGATATTTTATATAAGTTAAAAGCGGGCTTTTCATCTGACGATCGCAACGACTTCGACGACCACACTTTTCAGTTTTCCAACTTTTTCGAATTTAATCATCGTCATCGTTTAGTGGTTGATTACCGTTTTCGCGTCCAGCATGAAGTTCGAGGAGAAGATATTACCGAAGGTAATGGTAGCGCAATCGACTCACCAATAGAGTTCAACCGTAACGATGTAAAAACCAATTATGTCTTTGGATCTAACGGTGCCAAAGGCAGACTCGAATTCGGTTTAGGCTATAGTGATAAAACCTATCAAAACTATCGTGACGGCTTGCCTGGTCGCACAAACGCTAAAACTAAATACAACGATTTTCGAGCTCCCAATGCACATTTGGAGTTCTATTTAAGAGCGACGCCAAGAACCTATTGGTTAGTCGGAACAAACCAAATCGTAACCGAGTATCAGCACCGAAATTCTGCGCAGCCATCGAAAGATAACAACACCAGTTTCTATTACACCGGTGCCGAATGGGAAGTCACAGGAAAAACCAAAGGCATCGCTCGAATCGGTTATCAAATCAAAGATTTTGACAGCGCTCAACGAGAGACATTTAAAGGCTTTAGTTGGGATATCGGCTTTGAATGGTTGCCTCAAGAACAAACTCTAGTCAGCGTGAAAACCACTCAAGCGGCGGTTAACCCCGATCAAGATGGCGATTACAACCTACAAACTCGTTACCGACTGAACCTGAAGCACGATTGGAATAGTTACCTTGCAACTCGCTTAGGTGCTGTTTATCAACAAGATGATTACACGGGAATCTCCAGAAACGACGATCGGTACACTCTATCTTTTGGTATCGATTATCAGATCAAACGTTGGATACAGCTGCAAGCCGATTGGCAATACCAAGATAAAAACTCTAGCCGATCGGGTTATAGCTTCGAACAAAACATTTGGACTTTAAGCGCACAGTTTTCTCTGTAAAAAGGATTATTAATGAAGGCATTCATCAAATTCATGAGTGTAGCGTTGTTGCTATTTAGCACTTTGGTCAACGCTGACTCAAACGAGGAAGATTACTTACTCGATACTGGCGATACCATTTCCGTGCAGGTCTATGGTGAAGAAGATCTTACGATTAAAAATATTCTAATAACGTCAGATGGCTATTTTGATTACCCCTACCTTGGCCGAATCAAAGCAATCAAAAAAACACCAAAACAACTCAAGTACGAAATAGAAACGGGCTTAAAAGGCGATTATCTCATCAATCCAAAAGTGATGGTCACCATCAATAACTTTCGTCTGTTTTACGTTAATGGCGAAGTCAGGAAACCTGGTGGATTTGAGTACCGTCCAGGGTTAACCATAGAGAAGGCCATCGCTCTAGCAGGTGGCTTGACCGACAGAGCCTCACGCAAAGGCATTAACCTCACCAAGCATAAAACGGGTCAAACGATGGAAGGAGTCAGTATGCACCGCAACGTTGAACCTGGTGACATTGTATTTATTGACCAGAGCTTCTTTTAAGTGACAGGGAATCAAATGAACGGGACTCATCCAAATAATCTCCAGATGAACAAAGTAGAACTGATTCGTTTTGGCCATCACTTCAAAGCGATTAAAAAGAATTGGCTAAGCATCGCAGCATTCACGCTTCTGTTCTCATTAACTTGTACTTGGTATATCTACTCCAAAGCATCGATATACCAAGCTACAGCTACGCTACTCATCCAAGAGGAGCAAAAAAGCGCCCTTTCAATCGAGGAAGTATATGGCGTCGACACGACAAAAAAAGAGTACTTTCAAACGCAAATCGCCATTTTAAAATCGAATCATATTGCAGATAAGGTCATTAGAGAGCTGAACCTCACCCCATTACCTGAATTCACAAGCTCAGGGGGGTTAAATAAAAAAATCGACCAAATAAAGTCGATTCCTTTTGTTCAAGACCTACTGAATGTGGCACCAAGCCCAAAAGAAACCGCGCAGTTTTCAGAGTCCTATTATCAGGCACTTCAAGCTTTCAGAAGTAAACTCGATATTGAGCCAGTACGTAACACCCAATTAGTCAGAATTCGCTTTCGTTCTACCGATCCTAAGCTTGCTACGACAATCGCCAACGCGGTCGGCCAAGCCTATATTGACGCAAATTTTGAAGCCAAATTGGTCGTTACACAAAATGCGGCTACTTGGTTGACAAATAACTCTCAAAAATTGGAGGAGCGATTACGTAACTCGGAGCAAGCGCTGCAAGAATTCTTGTTAAAAGAAGGGTTGATCGATATAAACGGTATTGATGAAATTTACGCAAATGAGCTAGAAGAACTCACTCGCAAGCTGAATATCGCTGTTAATAAGCGTATTGAAGCGCAGACGTTAATCCAACTGTTACGACGTAAATCTTCGCAAAGTTTAGACAGCTTGTTGTCAATTGATGAATTCGCTAATCAAGCGCAAATCCGCGATCTAAAATTGTCGGAAGCACAGGCAGCCAAAAATCTCTCTGAACTGGCACAGCGCTACGGACCTAAGCATGATCGAATGATTCAGGCGAAAGCACAGCTTGCTGAAATTCAATCAAGAACCCAGCAACTCATCCGGGACATTTCCTTCAGTAAGCAACAAGACCTTCTTGCTGCAAAAGCGCAAGAGGACATGCTTCGAGCAGAACTCGATAACAAAAAGTCAGACTTCCAATCGTTAGGGTCACAAAAAGCGCGTTACGAACAGTTAAAACGCGAGGTTGAATCCAATAAGGCACTCTATGAAGCGTTCTTAAATCGTGAGAAAGAGACCAACGCCACCAGCGACTACAAGAATGTCACTGCTCGCTTTACTGATAAAGCCATCATCCCTCTATTCCCGGTGGCACCACAACGAATCAAACTGGTACTAATTGCCACCTTTTTTGGCTTTGCCATTGCTTGCGCTCTGGTCATCATCTTAGAAACGATGCGAGAAGTTATCCGAAGCACAGCCGATGTGCAGGAAAAACTTGGTGTTACGTGTTTAGGTGTGATTCCTATGGTCAAAAAACGCAATTTGCGTAAAAACGGCGTCAGTTATACCGCGTATTTAGATGATGAAGAAAAACTATTTAGTGAAGCTTGCCGCTCGGTCAGAACCTCGCTTCTGCTCAGATTAACCAACACGAAGCAAAAGATATTGCCCTTTACCTCTGCTATTCCAGAAGAAGGAAAAACATCGACCAGTATCAATATGGCGGTGTCGTTTTCAAAAATGGAAAAGGTGTTGATCATCGACTGCGATTTACGTCGACCTTCCATCGCAAAGC
Organism: Vibrio sp. 1562; assembly: GCF_033340155.1. Taxonomy (NCBI): domain Bacteria; kingdom Pseudomonadati; phylum Pseudomonadota; class Gammaproteobacteria; order Vibrionales; family Vibrionaceae; genus Vibrio; species Vibrio sp. 1562. The sequence continues at coordinate 127,365 of NZ_JAWOVY010000006.1, read as the reverse complement.
GATTCGGTATTGCTGAATCAAGCCCTGGCTTAACGCATATCCTGACGATGGATACGCCAATCAAAGATTGTGTTACACATATAAAAGAAGCCAACTTAGATGTATTACCGGCGGGCCTAATTCCGCCAAACCCACAGGAATTACTGGCTTCTGATCGCTTTAAAAAGTTGCTCGAACATTTTCAAAATAAGTATGACCGGATCATTATCGATACACCTCCACTACTGTCAGTGAGTGACGCACTTATTCTTGGTCAGTATGCCAATGGTCTGATTACCGTCATTCGCTCAGAATCGACAAAATCATCACTGGTTAACCTTGCGTTATCTAAACAAATACAACACTCAGTTCCATCTCTTGGCGTCTTAATCACACAAGCCAAGGCCAAGGAAGGAGAGACGCTTTATGTCCAGAAATACGCCTACTAACGTAAACCTATCTTGGTACCAAACGTTGAAAAGCCAAGAACAGCCAGTATTGATCTATCAAATGGGCAAAGTAGGTTCGAGTGCATTAGAGCATTCCATTCCTAACTCGATTCACTTGCACGACCTTATGACCGTCGATGCGCAAAAACAAATATCCCCCGTTAGAGCACAATTGCATAAGCCTCAGATCAATGCGTTAAAGCGACGACTAAAGCGTATAACGATGAGCCATATGTTAAAGCGCAAGAAAAAAGTTCGAATTATCTCGCTGGTGCGAGAACCGATCGGACGAAATGTCTCAATGTTCTTTCAAGCACTTCCTTTTTGGATGGCGGACAAATATCTAAAGGATGACAGCGCAATACGTACCGAACGACCGCAATTACTCCAAGAAGCATTTGATAAGCACATGAATCATCAATATGCGCTGCAGTGGTTTGACAACGAGATCAAACAACTAACAGGGATTGATGTGTTTAACGAGTCTTTTAATCACGAAGTAGGCTATCAAACATACCATAACAATAACTTCTCACTGTTGGTCATTCGAAGTGACAAGCTAACGCAGGCTAACTCCGCAGTTGAAGACTTTTTAGGTTACCCCGTGGATGTTGTTTATGAAAATCAATCAGACAACAAATGGTACTCGCCACTAATGAAAGAATTCAAAACGCAATTTCAACCTACACCCGAGTACGTTGAAGAAATGCTGAATTCTAAATTGACGAAGCACTTTTTCTCAAATGCAGAAATCACCGACCTTAAACAGCAATATCTGACCAATTAATCATGAAAACCAAGATTCTACATATTATCAATGATCTTTCTCTGAACGGCGGTGCTCAGAAGTTCTTAGTCGACCTTGTTTTAGAACATAAGCCTGAATACGAAATCAAAATTTTGGTCTTGTGTGATGAAAATGATTACTTACCAATGCTATCCGCCCAAGGCATAGAGTGTTTTAACTGGCGCACATTGCCATTGAGTGAGAAATTCTCTTTGCTGCGTTGGCCGGATGTCGTTCACGGGCACCTCTACCCTTCCATTTACCTAGCGCTATTGGCGGTAGGTAAAAAACGAATCCAGACTGAGCACTGTTCTTATAACCGTCGACGTGACTATCCGCTGTTTAAGTTCATGGAATACATCTTATATTGGGGCCACGACTTGACAGTCAGTATTAGTGAAAAAGTACAAGATGAACTCGTGAAGTTCATGCCTCGCTATCAACATAAATATCACGTGGTGCACAATGGCGTTGATTTAAAAAGGTTTTCTATGACGCCAAGATTCGCCAGCCACCTAATCGACAAACCAGTTATCAAGATTGGAATGGTGGGCCGACTTCACCAACATAAAGACCATGAAACGCTTATCCAAGCACTTATCCATTTACCAAGACGATACGAACTCCACCTTGCGGGAGATGGAGAAAAAAAATCGTCACTGCAAGCATTAGCAACAAAAATCAACGTCGCGCAACGTGTTCACTTTCATGGCGTAGTTTCTGACGTTCCAGCCTTTTTGAACGACATGGATATTTACGTGCAATCGTCGCACGTCGAAGGCTTTGGTTTGGCGGCGGTTGAGGCGATGGCAGCAGGCTTACCCGTACTATCGTCGGACGTACCTGGTTTGGATGACGTCACCGGACGTGCCGAATATTTATTTCAAGTTGGTAACGCCACTGAACTGAGCCAAAAAGTTCTCCAGCTGTGTGAAAGTGTTGAGCGGTATGACGCTGCAAGTCAATACTCAGTCAATAGGGCCTCTCTCTACACCATCGATAAATTTCGTGAAGGTTACTATGGAATCTACCAGCAGCTTTGCGCCAACAAATAGTTCCGCGCCATCGAGCCATCGCGCCTCATTGCTTGCAGCATGCCTATTAGCATTGTTCTTTATTCCTATGAAGTTTCGTGCTGGAGGAATAGCGCTAGCCCCATCTGACATCGCAAGCCTTTTGTCCATTGGTTTTACTGCATTAGTGGTATTGGAAGGAAAAGCTGAAAAACTCATGCATCCCTGTATGGGGTTCCTCGTATTGTTCACTGGGTATGTGTTCATAAATGGTCTGCTAAATCGCGTCCCTTTAATGCCGCTAGTTATAGAAACTGTGCAATGGTTAGCGATTTTGTGCCTACTGAGCCTAATGTACGCCTATGGCGTGTTTGATGACGAACGGGTAATGGTTTATTTCACGTATTTGTTGTTTTTCATCTGTACGCTCGTTGCCTTATGGCACTTTGCTCAGGGCTATCAAAGCGGGTTTAAGTTACTCGGGGTAAGTAAATACGGGTTCGGTGTACTGTGCTCACTACTGTACCTTTATCGAGATAAAATTCGCGCTTTCCACCTTTTGATGCTCGTAGCTTTAGTATTACTGGTGTTATCACAAGAAAGAAAAGCGCTACTTGGTTTTTGTCTGCTTTTCTTCTTTGACCAACTGCTCGTAAAAAACTTAATGAGAAAATCGCTCAGCGAAACGTACACGTGGACGATTTTATTAGCCTTAAGCTTCATTGTGTTTACTGCCGTCACAACCACACTCTACGTTGGGTTTGAAACGCTAGCAGACACATTGGAAATAACCCAAGAAGACGTCTTATTTGCCAACCAAAGTGAAGCCCGATGGGTATCGAATCTTCATAGAAAACTTTTACTTGCCAATGGGCTAGATATTTTATTTCAACACCCGGTGTTAGGTGTCGGCGCGAAAATGTTACCCAACTTTATGATCAGTTACTTTAATTATGATGAGCTGGCGATCTACACCCACAACTTTGTGTTAGATACCGCAATTGAATACGGATTGCTTGGTATCGGTCTGCTGTTTGGTGGTTATTTTCTTTTTATTCGCTTTTGCTTCCGTAGTCTTAATGAAAACAGAAAAAGCCTATTACTTGCGATATACGCCCTCATCATGGTGTTTTTCGTTGCGGTAAACACCACCATAATTTTAATACTCTTATTACCCGTCATGATCAGCATGAGCAACGACTCAAGGGCCATTGCTCATACTTTTCCGGTAAACCATCACCACGAATATGAATAATCAAGGATAGGATAGATGAAGTATTCAATCTCTCGACAATTTGAAAAGAACCGAGAACTCCAAGCTGATAATTTTGTTTTAGTTTACCAAATGGGCAAAGTTGGCTCCTCATCAATTGAGCACACGCTAGGGGAGAAAAATATCCCGAGCTATCACATCCACACCTTTGATGATCACGAAGAATTTCACATGTATCACAATAAAAAAGACGTGAGTAAATTCTTCGACTTCCGAAACCGCGCACTCTATCGCTTAGTGCTCAAGCAGCGAAAACGTATCTTACAAAAACGCGAGCAGATTAAAATCGTTACGCTGGTCCGCGATCCAATCGCAACTGTCTTTTCTCGCTTCTTTCAAGATCTCCATTTGCAATTTATCGAAGGCAAAAAGAACGATGCAATTCACCGAGATATGGAAGTCACGTATCAGCACCTCGAGCATTGCTTTGATAACTATATCAATCTCAACTATTTTGCGGACTGGTTCGACAACGAGTTAAAGCGTAATTTCAATATCGATGTGATGCGCCAAGAGCTGGACAACACTCAACCTTTCTTCACATTCCAGAACGATCAGGCCAACGTCATGCTAATCAAATGCGAACAGCTCAGTTCTCTTGATAAAGAAATCGGTGAGTTTCTTGAGTTGCAAGACTTCGTACTGAAAAACAGCAACGAAGCGAAAAACAAGTGGTACTCCAATATCCACCAACACTTTAAGAATCACTACGACTTCTCAAAACTGTTCTATATGTACGATCTTCCCTTGTATCGCCACGTTTATTCAGAGCAAGAGCGTGATGCTTTTAAACACAAATGGATGCAAACACCAGGGACAAAATCATCATGAAGAAAGTACTCCATGTTACAGAAGCGTTTGGAGGTGGCGTTCAAACCGCCCTCTATAGTTATGTTCACTCATCCAGAGACGAGCCTTATCAACATTTCTTGCTAGCCAGAGCCCGAGAAAACGACTTGACCAATGAGAACAACCACCACATTTTCGTACAGACAAAGTGGGTAGAAGGCGGCTTGCTTCAATTTATTCGCGATGCAAACCACATGATTGCATCACTTGCTCCCGACGTCGTGCATTTGCACTCGAGTAAAGCGGGATTTCTCGGCCGATTTCTAAAGCTTGGCAAGGCACGCTTGGTTTACACACCGCACTGTTATGCCTTCGAACGTGAAGATATCTCAGAGCTTGCACGCCAGATCTATAAAGCACTAGAGAAAGTAAAACTGAGCAAAATTGATGTGGTTGCAGGCTGTAGCCAACGAGAGTGTGACCTAGCCATTAGCATTGGTGCGAAACGTGCCGAACTGCTCAACAACTACGTGTCTTATCAAAGTGAAGATCGTATAGAGCGAAACAAGCAAGAAGCGCTGAAGCTCGTTGTACTTGGTCGTGTCGCGCCCCAAAAAGATCCTCAGTTTCTTATCAGCACATTGCAGTTCCTTAATCGGTATGCGCTTAACCGCCCGATAGAAATCACATGGATAGGTGGCGGTGACCACGTACTCGAACAGAAATTACGCACTGAAAATGTGGATGTAACGGGCATGCTGCCTCGCGATGAGGTAGTTGAAAAGCTCAAGGGTTCAGACCTTTATCTACATACTGCAGCATGGGAAGGGATGCCGTTAACCATTCTAGAAGCATCCAAGTTACATCTTCCTATGGTTATTCGGACCATCGGCGCAACCAAAGATCTCAACTACCCGTTTTTAGCGCTCACACCTGAAGAAATGGCCAAGCAGATCGCGCATTGTGTCAATCATTATGAAGAGATTGATTTTCGCCAATATACAGCAGAATTAAACGATGCCTTCAGTGAAGAAAAACAGCGCCTCGCACTCAATAAACTTTACGGTTAAATGCCCCTATGTTTCACACTGTTCAACAAAAATTACTGTTGATGCCCAGCGGTAAAAAAAGCTTGTTATCTACTGGATTAAAAACCGCAATCACGCGTGTGTTGAGTGCGCTATTTGCTTTTTTACTGACTCTGATTGTATCGAAGACCAGTGACGCTTCGACGGCCGGTCAATTTTTCTTTTTATTCAACCTAGTCTCGCTACTCGCTATCGTTTCTCAGCTAGGTTTTGATGTCTCGTTAGTTCGTTACAATGCGATCGCTTTTAATAACAAAGAGAAGCTTGAACAAAGCCAAAACTATAAAACCGCACTTTATCGAAGTATGGCATTTTGCTTGCTCGCCATAGGCGTTTTGTTAGCAGGGTTTAATCTGTTTCCAGAACAGCTAAACCAGACTCAATCACCAATGTATGCGATTACTTTATGCTTGCTTTGCATACCTTTCTTGGTGCTTGCGCAAACCAACAGTCGGGTGCTTCAAGCATGTAGAAAAGTAGTATCATCTCTGTTTGCGTTGCAGCTTGGGGTAAGCATGTTGATGGTCATTTTTGTCTTTGCCCTAGACTATATCGGTCAGCAAAATATCAACAATCTAATGACCGCACTGCTTTTAGCGAGCATAGGTGTCGCGGTCATATCTAGTGCCAATTGGCTTGGCTCAGATCAATATCAAACATCGGCTTTCGTACCAAACAAAAAAATGGTCTCTTCTGCCAAGCAAGTCTGGGTTGGCAGTATCTTCACGAATGTTCTTCAATGGGGAAGCCTTGTTATTACGGGCTTTTTTATCTCAACAGCGGAACTCGGTTTGTTAGCCGCAGCCCAACGTACATCACTACTGATTGGCTTCGTGCTGATTACCATTAACTTTGTGGTCGCCCCGATGTTTGCCTCTCTCTACAAAGAGCGTCAAATGCGTAAACTGCAGAACCTGAGCCGCTTGGCGTGCCGAGCCAATGTTGGTTTAGCGATTGTACCCGTAATTATTTGCACCCTCTTCCCCGAGTTTGTAATGCAGTTTTTTGGTGAGGAGTTTCTCGCCGCGGCGCCACTATTAGTCGTCCTTTCTCTGGGGCAGTTAGTCAATGTTGCGACTGGTTCAGTAGGTTTTTTATTATTAATGAGCGGTCATGAGAGAACCATGAAATACATTACAATTTCCTCCGGTACGGTGTCCATCTGCCTACTTGTTACGCTTTGCCAAATGTTTGGGGTGATTGGTGCAGCGTGGGCAATGGCAATTGGCATGGCTATCCAGAATTTAGCTGCACTGTACTTTGTAAAACGTTACTTAGGCTTCTTTCCAATAGGTTAATTATGGCTTTAATACTGGCACGCACGAGTTTTGTTTTAGTCCTGATGTTAACCGCTTCACTTTCTTTGTGGAAAAGCTCTGACCTACACCATACCACTTACCTGCAAATGGAAACCTACTTAGGCGGATCGAGTACGCTTCACTTTACTTTCAGTTTATTGATCGGCTTTTTATCGGTCTTCACGTTCCCTTCTCTGGTGAGCTCGAATAAAACCGACTTTTTTGGGATTCGTCTTTTGCTACTGCTGCTAGCTATCGTTTCAATGGAAGAAATAAGCCAACTTTTTATTCCAAATCGATCATTTAGTTTTGATGATCTCAGCACCAACTGGATAGGCGTTATCTCCGGTTACTTTAGTGCCAAGTTAATTCGCTTCATCCGCGCTCGATCGTTCTAGTAATACAGGAATCTCTGAGGGATTTGGGTATATAATTACGCCAAACAACCAGACTAACGAGTACATCATGCCATCTCATCCAACCAAGATTACTTTTTTTGAATTCTTAACCCCGTTGATCACGTCAGGCAAAAAGACGATAACGATTCGAGATGAATCAGAAAGCCATTACGTTCCCAATACAGAAGTCGAAGTTTTTACCTTAGAAACGGATCGTAAAGTCTGCGATATCAAGATACGTTCTGTAGAACCACTTCACTTTGAAGATATTAATGAGTTTCATGCAGAACAAGAAGCCATCGAACTACCAAAACTCAAGCAGTTAATTCGAGAAATCTACCCAAATACCGACACGCTCTTTGTTATTGAGTATGAGCTGATTAAATAACCCACAACAAATACTAGACGACTGGTCTAATTCATTCTATAGTACACTTCATGAACGCAAAGACGAATGACACACGCCAACATATTCTCGACGTCGGATACGAGTTGATCGTAAACCGAGGGTTCACGAGTGTTGGTCTTTCAGAGCTATTAAAAAAGGCCGCAGTGCCAAAAGGCTCGTTTTATCATTACTTCAAATCCAAAGAACAATTTGGTGAAGCGATGATTCAAGACTACTTTACTAAGTATTTTGAGCGTTTAAACGCACGCTTTACCAATACTGAACTGAGTGGCTACCAACGCCTAATGAGCTATTTCGAAGAAATGGTCAAAGTAGAAGACGACGTGTGTAATGCGAACAAATGTTTATTGGTTAAGTTAAGTGCAGAAGTCTCCGATCTATCTGAGTCAATGCGCTTGGCATTACGCCAAGGAGCAGACAAAACCATTCAAGCGATAGCGGATTGCATTGACATCGGAATTCAAGATGGCTCAATCCCCAATGGTGACAGTGCGTTATTAGCAAGGCAGATATACTACCTTTGGAATGGCGCTAGCTTGCTGAACAAACTTTATCAAGATCAGGCAGCATTGACGCAAAGTCTGACCTATACTCAACACTTACTGCAGAATACGCGCACTTGTCCATAACAGGCGGCGTGGAAGCAGAATGAACACCCTACACACGTTTCACTGTCAGAAAAAGCGTCAGTGTTAACACAGTAAACCTTCCCGCTTTAAATAAGCGGGATATTTTGAAATAAATACTAGACGACCGGTCTAATCAAAAAGTGAGATAGATATGACTAACGCAACAAATCGCAGAATAGTACTCGCGTCACGTCCCCATGGTGCACCGACACAAGAAAACTTTCGTTTAGAAGAGGTAACGAAACCGACTCCGAAAGAGGGTGAAATGCTATTGAGAACGGTTTATTTATCTCTAGATCCATACATGCGTGGTCGCATGAGTGATGCCGAATCATACGCTGACCCTGTTGCAATTGATGACGTAATAGTCGGTGGTACAGTTTGTCAGGTAGAAGCATCAAACCACCCAGATTACGAAGCAGGTGAATGGGTTCTTGCCTACACTGTTGGCTGGCAAGACTACGCTATCTCAACTGGTGAGATGGTCATTAAACTTGGTAAAGAACCGCAAAATCCTTCTTACGCGCTAGGCGTTGCAGGTATGCCAGGATTTACCGCGTACATGGGTTTACTCGACATTGGTCAGCCAAAACCAGGGGAAACCATCGTGGTAGCAGCTGCTACGGGGCCTGTAGGCGCAACAGTTGGTCAAATTGGTAAAATCAAAGGTTGCCGAGTTGTTGGTATAGCAGGCGGAGAAGAAAAGTGCCGTTACGCTAAAGAGGTGCTTGGTTTCGATGAGTGTATTGATCACAAAGCTGAAGACTTTGCAGAACAACTGAAAAATGCCTGTGACAAAGGTATCGATGTTTACTTCGAAAACGTAGGTGGCAAAGTATTCGAGGCTGTAATGCCACTTCTGAATACAAATGCGCGTATCCCACTTTGTGGTTTGATTTCTCAGTACAACGCGACAGAGCTGCCTGAAGGTACCGACCACCTTCCATTACTAATGGGTAAGCTCCTGACCAAACGAATCAAGGTGCAAGGCTTCATCATTTTTGATGATTACGGACATCGTTACGGTGAATTTGCGCAAGATATTAATCAATGGTTGGCAGAAGGAAAGATCCAATACCGCGAACATCTAGTACAAGGACTGGATAATGCGCCAAAAGCATTCATCGGTCTGTTGGAAGGTAAGAATTTCGGCAAGCTTGTAGTACAGATTAACGACCCATTATAAAAAGGGATATGTAAATGATTAAACTTCACCACCTCAATCAGTCTCGTTCAAAGCGCATCATTTGGTTACTTGAAGAGCTAGATGTAAATTACGAGATTGTACCCTATGTCCGTGATTCCGTGACCTTCATGGCACCGCCAGAACTAAAAAGTGTTCACCCATTAGGAAAGTCACCTGTTCTTGAAGATAACGGCGAGATTATCATTGAGTCGGGTGCAATGACCGAATATTTGATTGAGAAATACAGTGACGGAGCCTTTGCTCCTGAGCGTGGTACAAAAGCACACACAGAATATTTGCAATGGATGCACTTTGCAGAAAGCTCTGCAATTTTACCTATGCTGCTAAAAATCTTCGTAAGCAAAGAGCCAAATGAAACTCAGTTTTTATCAGGCTATGCCGACAAGGAAGCAATGAATGTACTAGGCTACTTCGAGCAATCCTTAGAAGGCAAAACTTACCTAGTAGAAGAGCGTCTGACTGGCGCTGACATCATGATGTCTTTCATTGTCGAATTGGTTCAAAAGTTTGGTTTAGTTAATCACTTCCCTAATATTGAACGTTATGGGAAACAGCTCGCGACACACCCAGCATTTGCAAAAGCTGAACAACTTGAAGTGAAGTACTCTTAATTACTTCCTCCCTTTCGTCCCTTTGATGACACGTAAAACTTCATTTAAGGGGCGATATTACTAGCATCGCAGACACGCTAACTGGATAGCGCTTCCCCCCAGTCAATCGCATTCGAGAACGTCGATTGTTATGTCAATCAAGCTAATGTAGTAAATTTCTGATTCTAATATAGTTTCGACCATAGTCACCATCTATTGAATTGATAAGCAATATCAGTTTTCTCCCCCAGCTTTTCCGTAATAACCTCCTCTACAGTTTCTAAGGTATTGAGCCCTGGAGGGGGAAGAAAAATGACAAACAAGAAATTGACTACAGCAGCAGGTTGCCCTGTCGCACATAACCAAAACGTTATGACTGCAGGTCCTCGTGGCCCTCAACTATTACAAGACGTTTGGTTCCTTGAAAAATTGGCACACTTTGACCGCGAAGTGATCCCTGAGCGTCGTATGCACGCAAAAGGTTCTGGTGCTTACGGTACGTTCACAGTAACGCACGACATCACAAAGTACACTCGCGCTAAAATCTTCTCTGACATCGGCAAAAAAACAGAACTATTCGCTCGCTTCACTACTGTAGCTGGTGAGCGCGGTGCAGCAGACGCAGAACGCGACATCCGTGGTTTCGCACTAAAATTCTACACTGAAGAAGGTAACTGGGACTTGGTTGGTAACAACACACCAGTATTCTTCCTACGTGACCCACTAAAATTCCCAGACCTAAACCACGCTGTAAAACGCGACCCTCGCACTAACATGCGTAGCTCTACCAACAACTGGGATTTCTGGACATCACTACCAGAAGCATTCCACCAAGTGACTATCGTAATGAGTGACCGTGGTATCCCAGCCTCTTACCGTCATATGCATGGTTTTGGTAGCCACACATTCAGCTTTATCAACGCAGAAAACGAGCGTTACTGGGTGAAATTCCACTTCAAAACTCAACAAGGCATCAAGAACCTGACTGACCAAGAAGCAGAAGCGATCGTAGGTAAAGACCGCGAAAGCCATCACCGTGACCTTTACGAAGCGATTGAGCGTCAAGACTTCCCTAAATGGAAGATGTACGTACAGATCATGCCTGAGCTAGAAGCGGATGAAGTCAACTTCAACCCATTCGACCTAACACGAGTATGGTCTCAAAAAGACTACCCGCTGATCCCAGTTGGTGAGTTCGAACTGAACCGTAACCCAGAAAACTTCTACGCAGAAGTTGAGCAATCAGCGTTCAACCCAGCTGCGGTAGTACCTGGTATCGGCTTCTCTCCAGATAAGATGCTACAAGGTCGTCTGTTCGCTTACGGCGATGCTCAGCGTTACCGTCTAGGTGTCAACCATCATCAAATCCCTGTGAACGCACCTCGTTGCCCAGTTCACAGCTACCACCGCGATGGCGCAATGCGCGTTGATGGCAACTTTGGTTCAACACTAGGTTACGAACCAAACTACAAACAAGAATGGGCAGAGCAACCAGATTACTCTGAGCCACCTCTACGCATCAACGGCAACGCTGATCACTACGATCATCGTGTAGACGAAGACTACTTCAGCCAAGCGGGTGACCTATTCCGTCTGATGAGCGAAGAGCAACGTCAAACTCTGCTCGACAACACAGCTCGCGCAATGGACGGTGTGCCAGAGTTCATCCAACAGCGCCACGTTCAACACGCATACCAAGCGGACGAAGCGTACGGCAAAGGTCTTGAGATTGCACTAGGCTTAAACAAGTAAGCGAACGCGGTAATCATCACACTGTGTGATTAAAAGACATAAAAAAGGAGGTGCCCAACAGCACCTCCTGATTTCAAATCACTAATCCTTAATCACTAGTCACAAACCATGCTCAAGGAGATTCATTATGATTAACTTAGATTTCTTTAAGCTCTTTGATACCAAAGAACTGTTTATCTATTACTGATTCATCAACTACTGATTTTTAGCTACCGCTTTGATCAGTACTGATGTATCCATGCGACCTAAACCATCACGTTGAAGGTCTGCGTATTGCTCATCCACTTTCTTAGTCAGTGGAAGTTCTAGACCCACTCGCTCAGCTTCTTGCAGACAGAAACCTAAGTCTTTGCGCATCCAATCAATAGCGAAGCCAAAATCGAACTTGTCTTCAGCCATCGTATTTGCGCGATTTTCCATCTGCCAAGAACCTGCAGCGCCATGCTTAAGTGTTTCTACAACTTGAGCAATGTCCAAGCCTGATTTTTGTGCTAGCAACAAAGCTTCACTCAGACCTTGTAAAACGCCTCCAATACAGATTTGGTTTACCATCTTACAGCGTTGACCCTGACCGTTTTCACCCAGTAGCGTCATCTGCTTCGCGTACACATCCATCGCCGGAGACACACGGTCAAAAATGCTTTGTTCACCACCACACATGATGGTTAGAACACCATTTTCTGCGCCCGCTTGACCACCAGAAACTGGCGCATCAATAAAGTGATTACCGTACTTAACACACGCTTCAGCCAGCTCAACCGCTAGGTCTGCAGAAGTGGTCGTGTGATCGACTAGCACTGCGTCCGCTTTCAAGCCGACCAGAATGCCCTCTTCACCGTAAACAACGCTACGAACGTCATCATCATTACCCACACAGGTAAAAACAATGTCACAGCCTTCCGCCGCTTCACGTGGTGTTTCACAAGCTACGCCTTGGTATTCTTCAGCCCATTTGTCGGCTTTCGCTTTTGTGCGGTTGTATACTTTGGTTTCAAAGCCCGCTTTACTTAGGTAACCAGCCATTGGGTATCCCATCACACCCAGACCAATAAATGCTACTCGTTGTTTTTCCATTGCACGCTTCCCTTAGTTCACCTGACTGAAATGTTTCGTAACATGCTACTAAAGAATTGAAATCATTACTCGTGATTTCTCTTTCCTCGGTCTCGATGATCCTGCATTGCAGTCCGTTTATTGCGCCTTCTACACCCCTTTACTTGACGATTAGCGTAACAGTCAAAGCACTTACATAGGTTCACTACTGCTTAGCATGGAACATCGCTTGCCCACTCTTGTCCTTGTTCGACCAGAAATTGATGTTGAACTGAGCATCATCGCTCATCTCAATGCGGTGCCAGTACTGCGGTGGACTTGTAGCAAACTGGCCTGCATTAATCACCACCACTACTTCTGCTTCTGTGGCATTTTCATCAGCAAAGCCGTAGTAAGTCACTTGCCCTTCCATGACGCAAAGCTGTCCAAACACTCCCTCAGCGGTATTGTGATGAGTCAGTAGCGCTGGTGGCACATTGTCTTTAGTGAAGAAAGGCGTTGAACGTTGAACAGTCCAGTCTTTAGGAATTCTTAGATGCGACATAATGATACCCTCTCTAATTACAATTCTTTTCGTTAAAATCGGTTAAGCCTGAGCGGCTTGAGACAACTCTCGAAGCAATGGAAATGCTTGCGTAACTTGTTCTCCCGTCACGACGAAGCACATGAGTCGGCTATTTTCATCTTCTGCTTTCGCGGCAATGCCAGTTTGAGAAATCTGCACGCTCCAGTTCGTCACCGAACTAAAATCGCCTGCCAATTGAATTGGGTAGCTCGGCGTTTTGACCTTTACCATCATAGGCGGTAGTTTCAACTCTGCTTCTTGCCCCAGTAGTTGTTTGCCCAAAGCATTGGCACTTAGCACGATCGGTTGGAGGTACGGCATCATTCGACCTTGGATCTCAGCACAATCGCCTAATGCGAACACATTGGCTGCTGATGTCTGTAATCGAGCGTCCACCTCGATGCCTTTATTGACACTCAACCCACAAGCCTTCGCTAACCAAGTGTTAGCACGTAAACCCGCAGCTGAAATCACTACATCGGCTTCGATTGCTTTACCTTTGCTCAAGCTTGCCACCAGCGAATCATCCGAGTGATTGATCGCGACAACTCCAGTCTCTAAGGCAAGTTGAATACCTTGCTGCTTAAGTTGATTCTCCAGCGGCAATGCAACAAATTCAGGAATCAAGTTAGCGAGCAAACGGGGATTTGGCTCAACCACCGTAACGGCTTTACCACTGGTTGCGAGATCCATGGCGATCTCGACGCCGATCAAACCACCACCCATTACTAGAATTCGTTCCGCGCGGCTAATTTGCTCTTCCGCTAATTGATATTCTTGTAGCGAGTTCAGCGTTATCACCTCAGGTGCTGCATCGCCAGATATTGGCGGCACAAAGGCTTTCGCGCCTGTCGCAAACACCAGTTTGGAGTAAGAATAGGTTTGGCCGTTGGCTACCACTTGCTGGGCTTGCACGTCGACATGCTCAACCTTGGTATGGGCGAACAGTTCGATGTTGTGTTCCTGTGCAAACGCCTCACCACTTTTAACTACCAAGTCTCGGGCGGTTTGCTTGTTGCTGAATACATGACTCAAATCGGGCTTGTTGTATTCCGCGCCATCATCAGCAGTAAACACTTGCAGCGGAATATGTGCGTCCATTCGACGCACTGTTTTCACCAATTGGTAAGCCGCAAAGCCGCTACCAATAATCACAATAGGTGCTTGCATATTCGCCCCCTTACCCGTTGTATTCGACAAAGACGTCTTTACCCAAATGGCATTCTGGGCACAAGAAGTAATCTGGCACTTCAGACCATGCCGTGCCCGGTTCAACGCCTTGATTAGGCTCGCCTTTAGCTGGGTCGTATACCCAATTACAAACCGTACAAACCATGCATTGACAATCTGCAGGATGCGCCTCAGTACTAGGGTTGCTAGGAGCAGCATCTACTACCGCCTGTGTTGTCGCTGGCGCAGCGGGTTGTGATTGAACTTGTGGCGCAGACGCAGCAATCGCCGGAGAAATAACAGGACTTGTCAGGTCATGCTTCGCCCACAATTTCGCGATGTTTTGACCATGTTCGCGACATTCACGCATCGCTTTACCATCTGGTCGCCATTTGGTTTTCAAGCTCACTGCGGTTTCAAAGCCTGCGTCAGTCAATCGAGCATGGATACGATCCACCGCGCCACCGTTCCAACCGTAACTACCGAATGCAGCGGCTTTCTTCGCCTTAAAGCGCAGACCGGTAATTTCTTCTAGCATGCCTGCGATCTTCGGCATCATGACGTTGTTCATGGTAGACGAACCAACCAAGATGCCTTTTGAGCGGAATACGTTGGCGAGAATTTCATTCTTATCGTGCTTAGAGACATTAAAGACTTTGACCGCCACACTAGGATCGACATCGTGAATGCCTTGCGCGATTGCATCTGCCATCATTCGGGTGTTATTTGACATAGAATCGTAGAAAATCGTAATGCGATCTTCTTGATAATTGTCTGCCCACGCCAAGTATTGCTCGATGATTTGAACCGGATTATCGCGCCATACAATACCGTGTGACGTTGCGATCATGTCGACAGGCAAATTGAAACTCAGCACTTCTTTGATTTTAGCGGTTACCAAGCTGCTGAATGGCGTTAGGATGTTTGAGTAGTAACGCAAACACTGTTCCATCAACTCATTTTGATCCACCTCATCATTGAACAGGCGTTCATCGCAGTAGTGCTGACCAAATGCGTCATTGCTGAATAACACTGCATCGCCAGTTAGGTAAGTCATCATGCTGTCTGGCCAATGCAGCATCGGCGCTTCCACGAAGACCAATTGCTTACCGTTACCAATATCGATGCTGTCGCCCGTTTTTACGGTTTTGAAGTTCCACTCAGGATGGTGGTGATGACCCACAATCGAATCAATCGCCGCTTCTGTACAGTAAATTGGCGTGTTCGGAATCTTCTCCATTAATGCCGACAATGCGCCTGAGTGATCTTCTTCTGCATGGTTTACCACGATAAAGTCGATAGACTTAAGGTCGATTTCCATCTCTAAATTTTGGATGAATTGTTGACTGAATCGATGATCGACCGTATCAATCAATACGGTTTTCTCTTCACGAATTAGATAACTGTTGTAGCTGGTACCTTTTGTCATTTTGTATTCTGTACCGTGGAAGTCTTGAACTTCCCAATCGCGTTGACCTACCCAGTGGATGTTGTTTTTTACGTGAATTGTCATAATTACTACCTTGAATGACGGGATAAACAAAAATAATTTCTTCTTGTATTGCACTGGGCGTGCCAACTTTTAATTACTATACATTTCAATATCTTAATTAAAATCCAACTTTGACAATTGTCATTTAGACACAGTTGAAAATTGTCATTAAGACACTACAATAGTCATATTGACACAATCGGTATTGGCTATGACTTCTTTAATCGCGCAATGGCTACACATCACGCAAGACCTTAACTCGGCGCTCACTCAACAGGCTCGCTTCGATACGTTGTTAACCACGATTCGAGATGTATTGAAGTGTGACTCTTCTGCCCTTCTTTTGTATGAAGACCAGCACTTTAAACCTTTAGCAATCAATGGATTGGCGAAAGAAGTGCTTGGACGCCGTTTCTCCATTGAGCAGCACCCAAGATTAGAAGCCATTGCCCGAGCAGGCGACATCGTGCGCTTTCCCTCTGACAGCGACTTACCTGATCCATACGACGGCTTGATTCCAAACCACGATGACAAACTGCATGTCCATTCCTGCATTGGTTTACCTCTACTGATCGACGATCAACTGATTGGTGCCATTACGATTGACGCCTTCGATCCCAACCAATTTGATGGGCTACGCAACCAAGAGTTACGTTTTGTCAGCGCATTGGCAGCAGGTGGCTTGCACACTGCACTCCTACTAGAACAGCTCGAGACACAAGCGAGCCTGCCACGCGACTCTTACGCCGAGAAACGCACCTTAAGTAATGAAATCATTGGCAACTCTAAGGGGATGAAGAATCTTCAAGAGCAGATTGATGCAGTCGCCGATACGGAATTGTCTGTGCTAGTGATGGGAGAAACGGGCGTAGGTAAAGAGTTGGTTGCCAGCGCTATTCACCATCGCTCTAGCCGCTCTAACAATACCTTGGTTTACCTCAACTGTGCGGCGCTGCCCGAATCAGTCGCGGAAAGCGAGTTGTTCGGACATATCAAAGGCGCATTTACGGGCGCGATCAGCAATCGTAAAGGTAAGTTCGAACAAGCCGATGGCGGCACACTGTTTTTGGATGAAGTCGGCGAACTGTCGTTAGAGCTGCAAGCCAAGTTACTTCGAGCTCTACAATATGGAGACATTCAACGTGTGGGTGATGACCGCCATATTCGAGTCAACACACGCATTGTCGCCGCAACTAACCGTATATTGCATGAAGAAGTGACTGCTGGTCGCTTCCGAGCCGACTTATATCACCGCCTAAGCGTCTTCCCGCTTCATGTTCCACCTCTTCGTGAACGTGAAGACGATGTGGTGTTGTTAGCGGGCTTTTTCGCCGAACGCTTAAGAAGCAAATTGGGATTGAACAGCATTCGTTTGTCTCCCACTTTGGTGCAGGCACTCAAAGACTATTCATGGCCAGGCAACGTGCGAGAGCTTGAACATGTCATTAAACGTGCTGGTGTTTTGGCAAAGGCGCGTACTCACGCCATGGACATTGAGTTAGTTGAGCAAGATTTTGATATTCGAACGCCGAATCAGAACATCAAGAACGTTGAAAAAACGGAACAAAAATCTCGGCTTGAGCTACCAGAAGGCGGATTAAAGCCTGCCACAGACGCCTTCCAAAAAGCGATGATTGTTCGAGCTCTGGAAAAAAACCAAGGCAACTGGGCAGCAACGGCACGTCAGCTTGAATTAGATAACGGCAATTTGCACCGATTAGCAAAACGGCTGGGGATAAAATAGACACTAACGAATATCACCTAATATGGCATATTCATCGCCAAATAAAGAGCCGATGCCCAACCGCTCACTCAGCCCACTATAAGTAGTGAGCTGAGTGCTCAGATAGAATAGCCACCTAAGTTTGACGGTATTTTCTTCTAAATTTTATTGTCTTGAACCACCTCACAGATTTAATAACCCTTAACAATAAACACAATAATAGTTAAGGTGTTTTTATGAGCCAGATCTAATAAAATTAAATATATAGTATTTATTTTAAGAATCTAAACTTTCAAAGTTCATCATAATAAATACAACCTCTATGTATACACTTTACCTTCAAAAAACATCAAAATATAATCCCTTCGATAAAAACACTTAAATGAATTTAACTGTATAAAAGTGAGGAGAATAAAAATATGGGATATGGGGCGACAGTATATTCATTAGATACTGAAAAGGTTTTTAACGTACTAAAGAATGAGCGTAATCCAGAGCTAGAAAAAGCCATCATGGAAAGGTGTCAAGACTCCTTTAAAGTGATTAATGAAATGCTGGAAAGTAGTGGCGAAAGCATCCGAGCTGAAGAGCTTCTTATGCAAATGTTGTCTGAAGAGATAAAATACAGTCACTTGGGTTACGCCTATGCTTACTTGCTTGAAGCTATATGTAAGATAACTGGTTATTACTTATCCAATAACTCTTGGTATCCTTGCGATGTAAACGATTTCTGCGATATTCCATTCACTAATACCGATTATCCTATAAAATTCCCATTCCCTGACGATTTCCCTGTTGTTTTTATGATAAAAAATCAAGATATTCACCAAGATAACGTTGACTTCGGAGGCTTATCAGAGCAACAAATATCTGAAGTCAAGAGCTGGTACACTCATGCAGTCGTAAACAATCGTGATTTGGTATTATTTTATTATTAATTTTAACTATTAATAAATTATCCAATAGTTAAAATAACAATAGAATATTAATAAAACTCTAGCTTATATTAAGATAGAGTTTTATCTATTTAACTGAAATTTTTATAATTTTAAAAATATTATATTTCACACCTAATTTATAGACTCTGTGTATAGTGTGTTCAGAGGCAATGTGAACTCATAGGATCAAAATCAAGTTCTAATTTTTAGAAGAAAAACCGATCTGCTTGTGTCAAAATGCGCCATCCCAACCAAAAAGTCTTAATGTAATGAACTACCAAGCTGCTATTTTTGATATGGATGGTTTGCTCCTTGATACTGAGCGCGTCTGTATGCATATTTTCCAAGAAGCATGTGAAGCCCAGAACCTACCCTTCTATAAAGATGTTTACCTTTCAATCATTGGTCGCAATGCAGCGGGCATTGAAGTGATTTTTCGTAAAGCTTATGGGGATGATCTTGACCGCTTACACCAAGAGTGGCGCGACCGTTACGACGCTGTGGTTAAGCACCAAGCGATACCGGTAAAAGAAGGGGTGATTGAGCTGCTTGAGTGGTTGAAAGGCCAAGGGTTGCCAATTGCAGTCGCCACTTCTACAGCAAAAGAAGTGGCACAGAAGAAGTTGGAGTTAGCGGGCCTAAGCAAGTATTTCGACAACTTAACGACAGGCTGTGAAGTGTCACACGGCAAACCTGATCCAGAGATCTACCTGCTTGCAGCAAGTCGTCTAAGCGTAGATCCAACCAAATGTCTCGCCTTTGAAGATTCAAATAATGGCGTACGTGCTGCGGTAGCAGCGAACATGATCACTTATCAAATTCCTGATTTGGTTGAGCCTTGTGACGAAATAAAGCAATTAGGCCATACTGTCGCACCTTCACTGCATGATGTGTTGCACACGTTAAAGCAAACTCGCTAGGCCTACTTGTCGTCTGTTCTCTAGAAGCTCAGCAATTTAGCTGAGCTTCTTTCTTGAAACCTCTCCAATACCGTAAAACCAAACAATTCTGCCACCCGTTTAGAGAGATTATTTTCACCTTAACTCTGGCTAATCACGACTTTTGATTTAACTCACGCAATCGCATGAAATAAGGCATTTGAGTGATCAAATAGCGGAACTGACCAGTACAAGCTTGCAACAAAACGTCAATACACCGATTGAAGCACGTTTTTGGAGTGAAAATTGGCTGATAATGAGAACTATTGGATAAGATCAATCCAAGTCAGCCTAAAATACAAAATGGAGAGTGTTATATGTCTTTACGTTTATTAGCAACAACCTTCGCATTAGTAGGAATGAGCTTTGGTGCCCAAGCCAGTGCCGAGTGTGAAGTGTCATTAGATGCTAACGATATGATGCAGTTTTCTACTAAAACATTGAGCGTACCAGCCACTTGTAAAGAGGTAAAACTAACGCTGAATCACACAGGTAAGATGCCAGCGCAATCGATGGGTCACAACGTGGTCATCTCTGACACAGCCAACCTACAAGCAGTCGGTACTGATGGCATGGCAGCTGGAGCAGAAAATAACTACGTAAAACCAAATGATGATCGCGTCTACGCTCACACAAAAGTAATTGGTGGCGGTGAAAGCACCAGCATTACGTTCAGTACTGAGAAAATGAAAGCCGGCGGTGACTATTCATTCTTCTGTTCGTTCCCGGGTCACTGGGCAATCATGCAGGGTAAATTTGAGCTAAAATAAAAGATTTAGCCAAGCCAAAAGAAGACTCATTATAGGGAAGCCAAGGCTTCCCTTTTTGATAGATAAAATAGCAATTGAGAAAGGTCTAACACGTCTGGAAACGTGACCAAGAAACATAGCAAGTATGAAACCCTTGCTCCATTGAGATTAAGTTCTTTTGCGAAAAGTTATGGTTAAAAATCAGATTTTTATTTTGCCTTTCCGAAACACAACTAAATGATAAAAGTCATTTAATACCATGTAACTCTTTCCAGTTTCCTGGATGAACCACATAGCCGAACAGAGCATGCCCACCATAAACCAATTCAGTCCCTTCCGGTATCCACAGCATCTGACCTGGGTGCACAAAATGTGTTTCACCATTTGCGGTCAGCTCGAAACAGCCTTCAATCACGAAAATAACCTCATCATAAAGCACTGTCCAAGCCACTTTAGCGCCTTCCCATTTAGCAAAGCCTACGCCTATGTTTGGTGAAATTTCTGGGCTTAACGCCCTGGCAACATACGCCATTCCTGGCGTATCACCACGAACATTGAAATCTAGACTTTTACTATCAACAAGTTTGACTGGCTTCATAATTCACTCCGGCTTTGCCATTTTGCTAATTGGATACGCGTTTTTACTCCCAAACCTAAAAAAGGCTCTGGCGGATTCAAACAAGGCATTCCTGTCACTTGCTGTATGTCATCCAATGATTTAGATGTCGCACCAACGACATAGTCAGCTAACAGTGTTCCAGAAATGGTTCCCCACGCAGCACCAACACCATTGTCACAAGCGCTGGCATAAACACCTTCATCTAATTGACCGAAAAAGTTAGTAAAGTTACGAGAGATTGCATACACCCCACCCCATGTGTGAGTAAATGGTACGTCGGCCAGCTCGGGATAACGCGCCAGAAAGACCTGACGATGATCGTCGCGAATTTGTTCTCTGACTTTATCGTTCATGCTTGAGCCATATTTCGGCACGTGTTTGTAAGTATTGCGGATCAAAATACGTCGATCGGCGGTCATACGTAACGTCGTTCCCGCATGATCAGCTGGAGTTAACCCCCAATTCAGCTCACCTCCGTATCGTTGCATTTCTGCGTCGGTTAATGGACGCGTCCAGCTTGCAAACGTCATCACTGGAAGTAGTCTGTTTTTAAGATAACCAAACTCCCGAGTAAAAATGCTGGTCCCAAGCAGCAGTTCAGGGGTTTCAACAGAGCCACTATCTCCATGTAATACCCAGCAACCGTTTTCTTTACTGAGCTTGCGGATCGGCGAGTTCTCTAACACCTCGACGTTCTCTGGAAGGCTTTCCCCTAGCCCACGCACCAAAGCAGCAGGTTGCATTAAATAACCACCTGGCGTGTAAATTGCGCGACTGTAGTAGTTGGTTCCCAAGACTTTCGCCAGCTCACTGCCATTAACATGGAAGTATGGTTCGCCAAGGTCTTTCATTAGGTGCTCAAAGTGATCGAGATACGCTTCACCGCGCGCCCCTACGGCTCCTTGATATTTGCCCTTTGCTGACCACTGACAAGAAATACTGTGCTTCGACACTAAAGTGTTTAGCTGAGCAATCGCAGAACGGTTGAGCGACAATAACTTTTGTTTGTGCTCAGGGTCGGGATGCTCAAGTGAAAACTTATGAGGCAAATCGATAACAAAGCCCGAATTTCTTCCTGAAGCCCCTTGGCCGATACGTTGCGCATCAATCAGTATAATTCGTGCATTAGGCATAAGTTCAGCTAAACGTCTTGCCATAGCTAGGCCTGCGAAACCGGCACCTAACACGGCATAGTCAGCACTTTGTTTACCTTTTAACGCCGATTTTTCTGGAATACTTGGCAACGCATGGTACCAACCACACGTCACGTCATCATTGGGTAAATGAATCATCTTTTTTCTCCGCTACGCTGCTGACAGTTTCAATGACAATTGATCTAGCCAAGGGCCGCGTAATGACTGTACTTTTCTTCCTAGCAACGCAAAACCGAGCATTGCTCCTTCTGGTGAATAAAACGCAGCGGTCAATTCATCTGCTTGGTTCTCAATGTACCATTGTCCCTGTTCTTCAGCGGCTACCGGGAAAATCGTGAGTGGAAGAATCGGCGTTTTTACAATCACTGGAGTTGGTGTTAACGAGATAGGGGCGACATCGCCTAGCAAGCTTTTCGCTACAGAAGGGATCATTTGATTAATCGGCGCAATATAGGGCTGCCACCCGTGATCAGTTTCAACACAATCACCTAGCGAGTAAATATTCTCATCACTCGTCTGGCCGAATTGATTCACTTTAATGCCCCGGCCTACTTCAAGCCCCGCGCGCTCAGCCAGAGAAACATTTGGCTTGAGTCCAACCGCGCTTAGCACTAGGTCTGCTTCAATCTGCTTGCCACTGTTTAGATGCAAAACCGCGCTTGATTCGGACCTTGGCTCGATTCTGGCGATACTGTCTTGTAGAGCCCATTGCACGCCTCGATCGGCAAGTGCGCTTTGTAATGATTCACCCAACTGTTGCGGGATCAAACGCTCCATTGGCCATTGACCCAACCCGATAACTGTTACTTCATAACCGCTTTCGATCAGATCATTTGCGAACTCACAGCCAATTAAGCCATCACCTAGGATCGCGATGCGCTTTTTGTCTTGCAGCTCCGCTCTGAAACGGCGGTAATCAACTAAGTCGTTCACACTCATAACCCAAGAGCGATCGCCCTCAATTGGGATTTCAATCGGTGATGCACCTGTTGCCAGTACCAAGCGGCTGTAGGCGTATTTACCGATGGAGGTATGTAACGTTGAATTGGCACGATCGATCTGTTCAACACGGGTATGCGGGTAAACTCGGATATTGAGACGGCTTTCCCACTCCAACGCGCTCTCACTTTGTAGCGCGTCGCCGTCTTTATTCATGACCAGTGCATTAGACAATGCTGGTTTGCTGTACAAAGCGCCATCATCAGCGGTAAAGACAGTGATCGGAACCGTTTCAGATTGTGCTCTAAGTGCCGCTGCCAACTGGTAACCACTGTGGCCACTGCCGATGATAACGATAGGGTCAGCTGAAAATATAGGTTGAGTGACTTCAGATGGAAGTGGCTGAGCCGTATTTGGCTGAACAGACGATCCTACCGATACCGAAGACACTGCCACGACCTCTTCTACTGGCGCATCGTCGGTGATTTCGATCATTTCAAAATCGGCCTTACCCACTAAACAATCGGGGCATAACCAATCATCCGGCACATCTTCCCATGCTGTTCCTGGTGCAATGCCATCGGATGGCCAACCTTGTGCTTCATCATAGATTAAGCCGCAAATAATACAGAGCCACTTTCTCATCACTTATACTCCAACTACCTTGTTCAGAATTTCCGTGTTTACAAACCGCTGTCAGATTTGTTGTGATTCCATCAACCTCGCCCTAGCTTGTGGTCTGAAATCCAAGCCGGTACGAGGTGATGAAAATACAGTTACACGGTAGCTATACGTTGCTGTCTTGCTGCAAACGAATGGCAATATTGCGTGTCTGGACATAGCTATAAATCGCTTCTTGTCCTTTTTCTCGCCCAAAACCGGACAAGCCCACGCCACCAAATGGTGTTTCGATGCCACCAGCAAACCATTCATTGATGAACACTTGTCCACCACGCAGTTGCTGTGCCACATGTAATGTTTGGTTTAGGCTTTCACCAAAAACACCAGCGACCAGGCCAAAATCGGTGCCATTCGCGATCTCGATTGCTTCTTGCTCAGTTTCAAACGGTGTAATCACCAATACAGGACCAAACACTTCTTCTTGTGCAATGCGCATATCTGGCGTGGCTTCAATCACTGTTGGTGCCACAAAGTAACCCGATAGATCAGGTGCGTAGCCACCCGTTAGGATATTCGCGCCGTCGGCTTTTGCTTGTTCTATCATTTCAAGCACGCGTGCTTGTTGATCAGCAGATACCAACGGTGTGATGTCCGGCTGGCTTTCGCCTTGGCCAATGGTTAGGCTTTTTGCCATTTCCACTACTGCCGCTTGTACTTCTTCATAACGCTCTTTTTGAATCAGCAAACGAGACATTGCCGAACACACTTGACCAGCGTTAAAGAAAATACCGACCTGAACGCTTTTCAAAAGTGTTTCGAGGTTCGCATCTTTCAGCGCGATAGCAGCCGATTTACCACCCAGCTCCATCACCGATGGAGTAGCGCGTTGCGCTGAATCTTGCAGGATGTGTTGGCCGGTTGGAACGGAACCCGTAAAGACAATTTGATCGACCTCTTGGTGCTGCACCAAATGACTGCCAACGACTGAGCCTTTACCGCATAGAAGGTTAATCGTACCTTTCGGGAAGCCCGCTTTTTCAATCGCTTGAATCAACAGAGTCATGGCAAGTGGGGAAATCTCTGGCGATTTGATCACCACTGCGTTACCTGCGGCTAATGCAGGTGCCAATGAGCGTGCACAAATAGAGACAGGGAAATTCCACGGCACAATCTGCACCGACACGCCAAACGGCACATATTGAGTGAAGTCGACATAGTCTTTACCCAACGGAATTGACGTGCCTTCCAGCTTGTCGGCCATGCCTGCGTAGTATTCAAAGTAACGTGCCGACTCTAAAAACTCATCTTTGGCATCTTGCAAAGATTTCCCATTTTCACGACAGGCAACTAACCCACCCTCATCAACCATTTCACGAATAGCTGCGGCGGCTTTTAACATCCACTCGGTTCTGACGGCTGGACGAACGTCCGAAAGAAGGCCTTGATTGACCACTCGACGTGCCGCTGCCATTGCGCGGTCGGCATCGGTGATAGTGGCTTCTGCAATCGTCGCATACGCTTCGGCTGTGCCAGGGTTAATGACGGTCAGCGCTTGATCTGAATCGCACCACTCACCATCAATATAATTAAGGTAATGCATCATATTACTGCTCCAGTGCCGCTTTCACTTGCTTTGCCAACCAGGTTTGAAAGAAATGCGTCGGAACATCCATTTCTGGTGAGAACACACCACCACCAAAGCCAGGTGAGTAACGACCTTCCTGCATGCCCTCGACCGCTCCAATATCTTCGCCGAATACGACTCGCCATGACTCAACGGTAGCAGTACGGCACGCAGCGAACTCATCTTTCGTTGCTTCATCACCCACATAGAAAACACGTAGGTGCTCAACACTTTTATTCGCAGTGATTGGTTCAATCATCATTGCAAAGGCATGATCGGCTTGAATACCAAGCAACACGTTTGGAAAGAGTGCAACATATTCTGCATGACGCAGTTTATCTTCTGGCCAGCTTGGAAATTTAGGTAAGTGTGTTCCTGCAGTATCAGAGAGGTTGTATGCGAGACTACCTTGGCCAGCAAAACGCTCTGCAAACATGATGTTGTAGTGATCCTCTAGGCGAGAATAACTGTTCAAACTCGGATGCACCCAAGGTAAGTGGTAAGCTTCACAGTAGTTTTCTACGGCAAGCTTCCAGTTACTTTTCACTTCTATCTCTAAGTTGCCACCCATGTTCACGCGGCGAAGAAGCCCTAATCCTTCTTCACCTAAGAATTGCTGCCAACGTTGCTCTAGCGGCGCGATATGCTCTTCAAAGCTTTCTGCATTGCCCGATAAGTTGACGAATACCATGTCCATCCAAACGGCTGAACGAAGTGGCTTAAGGCCGTGCTTTTCACACTTAAATCGGTCATCTTTGTGTTTTGCGATACCACCGATGTGTGGTGTGCCTTTTAGATTGCCGTCAAGATCGTACGTCCATGAATGGTAAGGACAGCGAATCATGCCTTGAACTTCGCCTGCCTCATGAACCAGCTTCATACCTCGGTGGCTACACACGTTGTGGAAGACTTGGACTTCACCTTGACGATTTCTCATCATGAGTAGTGGAAGATTCATGAAATCAAGTGGCATTACATAACCATTTCTAAGCAGGTCTGATGCAAAACCAATACATACCCAAGTGTTACCAAACACCTGATCACGCTCAAAAGTAAAATACTCTTCGCTGGTGTAGGCCTGATTCGGCATTCCTGTTGCTTCACTGATTGGGTTCAGTACATTATCAACAAGTTCAACAGGAATAATGGTTTGGTTGACATTGCTCATATTCTTATCTCCGAGAGTCGAGTTGCATCCAGTGCGTACAACATCGTGTTGTGTTAGTGGAGATAATTTTGATTAACAACCCGGCAACAAACAAACGACTTTTTCGCCGGGCTTGGATGAGTTTTTGTCATTCATGCATTGATCTCGAACAAAAAAATAACCTTTTAATTAACAATGATCTTCTTGTCATGATTAATACTCATTAACCGATGAGTATTAATCAGTTGAAACACAAAAGCCCTCTCTCTACTCTCTTTCAAAAATTAACAATAACGCAACAAACAATAACGTTAAAACAAACGCACTGTGAGGGATGCCTATGAGAGCAACATCTGGGATATTGAAAGGACTCAATCCGACTGTGACAATCGCATCAAAGATCGTCGTTATCGGTTTTGTACTTTTCTGCGCCATTCTCGCCAATCAAGCGGGCCAATACTTCGAAACGATTTCCGGCATTTTGCTACAGAATATGAAGTGGTTTTACATCGGACTTGTTTCACTCGTTGTCGGTTTTCTTCTTTACCTTATGGTTAGTCGATATGGGCATATTCGTTTGAGTAAAGATGACGAAAAACCAGAGTTTAGTTATTTGTCTTGGGTATCCATGCTTTTTTCCGGAGGCATGGGGATAGGCTTGATTTTCTGGTCGGTCGCCGAACCGATGTGGCATTACGCTGACAACCCATTTACTCAAGGCCTGACCAATGAAGCCGCAACAACATCAATGAAACTGACATTCTTTCACTGGGGTCTACATCCTTGGTCTGTCTTTATTATTGTTGCACTCGCATTAGCCTACTTTTCCTACCGTAAAGATCTGCCTTTTACCCTACGCTCTATCTTGTACCCTTTGATTGGTGATCGTATTTATGGGCCTATCGGACACACGGTTGATATCCTAACAGTCGCGGTGACTGCTTTCGGTATCTCTCAAACCTTGGGGATGGGAGTTATCCAAATAAACTCTGGTTTGAATCAAGCCTTTGGTCTAGATATTAGTTTGGGGATTCAACTCTTTATTATCGTTTCCCTTTGTACTTGTGCGGTTGCGTCGGTGCTATCTGGTGTAGGAAAAGGTATTCGCCGTTTATCAGAATGGAATATGCTGCTCTCACTCGCACTCGTGCTAGTCGTACTTTACATTGGTCCAACTCGCTATATCTTAAATACGCTACTCGAAAGTACGGGGCTTTATGCACAAAACATTGTCGGTATGAGCTTATGGAGCGATGCACAGAATGACTCTGGCTGGCAAAACTGGTGGACGGCTTATTACTGGCCTTGGTGGATGACTTGGGCGCCTTTCGTTGGCATGTTTGTGGCTCGTATCTCTAAAGGACGCACAATACGTGAACTTATCGGCGGTGCTCTCATCGTACCCACGCTAATCACGTTTTTATGGATTTCAGTATTTGGTGGTGCAGCGTTGAAGGTAGAGCAAGACGCTCGTGTTGCTCATCAAGAGCAAGTCACTGCGGCACAAGAAGCCAAACAAACACCACCTGCGGATTTTTCTGGCGGCCCGATTCTTGAAGCGACTAAAGCTGATACGACACGCGCTTTGTTTACGCTATTCGACAATCTAGATACAGGTATGTTTGGTAAACTACTTAGCGTGCTTGCGTGTTTATTACTCGGTACTTATTTCATTACCTCCGCTGACTCAGGTACCTTAGTTCTATGTACCCTCGATGCCGCTGGACACAGTGAGCCTCCTACGTCTATACGCGTATTGTGGGGAATCATGATCGCTGCCATTGCGGGAGTGCTTCTATATGCAGGAGGGTTAAAAGCAATGCAAACGGCCTCCATTATTGCCGGTTTCCCTATCGCGATTTTTATCGCGGTGATGAGCTTAACGCTGTTCCATAGTATTCGACGCGAACCTAAGCCATGGGCAATGCTTCCTGAACATGTTCACCCAGAGCAAGAGAAACTTGATGGTCCTGTTGAACCGCTTGTTGAAAACAAAACTGTGGCTTCCGAGCCTATCGCTTCAAGATCCTCGCTGGAAGATGATTCCACACTTAATCAGGGACCAGTACTAAGTTAGTGCGTCGTTTCATCAATCAATTAAAAAAGCGGGAACTGATATTCCCGCTTTTTTAACATGACCAAACTCTGTTATTTTCTCTGCTTATTGATTTAAGCTAAGCCTCGATCACCTACCTCATCTGGCAACTGATGCAAAAGCCATTCTCTAAAACGTTTGACGCTGGCTGGGATTAAACCTCTATTTTTAGGTTCAAGCATAGAAAAATTGGAAGGTGTTGAAAGCACGTGTTCGACTGGCCTAACCAAAGCGCCGCTTTGTAAATAGTCGTCCACTAATGACCCCCAGGCTAACGCGATTCCCTGACCATTAATTGCCGCTTGTAACAGCATTGGATAGTTATTGATGTTCATGCGATTACGAGGCGAAATATTTGGCAACCCCACACTTGCAAACCACTGCTCCCAATTCACCCAATCTCTTTGAGACTCTTCCAGATAGAGTAACGTTTTATTGAAGATTTCTTCTGGCTCACTAGGCTGGCCGATTTTCTCTAAATAAAGCGGGCTACACACAGGGAATACTTCTTCTGAAAATAGCGTTGTCACATCCATTTCCGCAGGTGGAGTGCGACAATAAAACAAGGCGAGATCGCAATCTAATCGGCGTAAGTCCAACACATTATCTGAGGCCAATATCCTTATATCGATGTCATCATGTTCATTTTGAAATTGAGCAACCTTAGGCAACAACCACAAGGCTGCCATTGCATTTGTCGTCGCAACCGTGATCTTTTGTTCGCCCTGCCATTTCTTCACTTCACCCGTGATTTGAGCAATATCGAGCAAAGATTGGCTGACAGCTTGATAATATTGAAGACCTGTAGGCGTTAAATTAATGCTTCGATTGGCTCGCGTGAACATAGCCTTGCCTAAGTATTCTTCTAATTGTCTAATTTGACGACTGATAGCACCTTGGGTCACGTTTAGCTCGTCAGCGGCTAATGTAAAACTCAAGTGCCGCGCCGACGCTTCAAACGCAACGAGGCTATTTAAAGGTGGGAGGGGTTTGATTTTCATGTATCTTCCAGTAAGGCAGTATTGTAATTATTTTTATTCCCGGCAATCTTATGTTGCACGTGGATAATGCCATTCTGGACAACACCCCAAAAACGACAATTTATAAATGATAAAAAATAGAGATGAATCATAAATTGTTGTGAGAGAGACTGCCGTATACAGTTTCGTGGCTACAACGAGCACAAAAAGAGGAGCAGTTACTCCTCTTTTGCCTAGCCTTTTGCTCACTTTCTTCGAGTTAGCCCATTTACCCTATTGCCAATTTAGTGCTCGCGTAACGCGCTTTTTTCTTTCTTGGACTGGCTAAGAAGTACGCCAAAGTAAGGGGGCCTAATCGTCCCATAAACATCATGAAGATGATCACTAACTCACCCGGTTCGGATAAACTGCCCGTTAAGCCTCGCGACAAACCAACCGTACCCAGTGCCGAGACTGCTTCGAACATAATGTCTAACATAGACGCTTTCTCTGTCAGTAACAGCGTGAATATGGCAAACCAAGTCACCCCCACCGAGATCAGAGTCAGCGCCAATGCCTTGCTGATGGTCTCTTTGGGAATCTCGCGTTGAAAGGCATAGGTTGCTTCATCGCGACGCAAATAGCTGTAAGTTGCCAAGACCAATACCATAAATGTCACAACTTTAATGCCACTTGCCGTACTCAATGATCCACCGCCGATAAACATCAACACCAGAATGATCGCCGTTGTGGCATCTTCCAACTGATCGATAGCTAAAGTGTTGAACCCTGCCGTTCTTGGCGTCACCGCTTGAAACCACGATGCCCACCATTTCCCTGCTTCGCTCAAAGGGCCAAGCGTGTTGGGGTTCTCATATTCAATCAGGTAAATCGCGATAAGTGCCACCACGTTAATGATCACCGTGCCTAAGATCATCATTCGACTGTAAACGGTGAGTCGGTGCCAACGGCGATTGCGTTTTAAGTCAATCCAAACCGAGAAGCCTAAACCACCAATAATGAACAAACTGGTAATGGTGAAGTTAACGATCGGGTCGTCCACGTAAGGCATTAAGCTATCGGCACTCAACGCAAAACCTGCATTGTTAAACGCACTGATGGTGTAGAAGAAACCATGGAACAAACTGGTTTTCCAACCCAGCTCTTCACTCCAATAAACGCTCAAAATAGTGAAACCAATAAGTTCAACGAGCAGAGCGAACATCAATACAGATTTAGCGGTGGCAATGAGTGTCGATGAGTCAGTTTGGTTGAACGCCTCTCTCGCGACGGCTCGCTCCAAAAAGCCAATTTTTCCGCCCAGAGCCAGCAAGGTCACGATGGCAAACGTCATTAAACCTAGGCCACCACATTGAATCAGGAAAGCAATAACCACTTGCCCAAAAGGCGTAAACGCCGTGCCCGTGTCTACCACAACTAATCCCGTCACCGTAATGGCCGATGTCGCAGTAAACAGGCTTTGAATCCAAGTGATGGGCTCTGTGGTGGCAATCGGCAGTTTGAGTAAGACCGTGCCGAGCATGATCAAGCACGCAAAGCTGAGGCTAAGTATTAATGGCGGTGCGCCCAACAATTTTTTGCCCGCTTTGGGTTTTCGCTCGATTGGGATAATAGAGGGATGCCACAAAACCATGTTACACCAACCTTGGAGCGACGTATTTCAGCTCAGCGCGACTACCACAAAGCAACAGCGTGTCGAACTCATTAAGCACAAACTCATCATTGATATTGGTGTAGATGGCTTCTTCGCGCTTCACCAAGATCGGCTGAATGTTGTAACTGCCTCGGCTGATCAACTTAGAAAGCGGCGTATCGTGCAGATTGGATTTAACGTGGATTTCCACCACATACAAGCCATGCCCCATTTCCAAATAGTTGTTCACCATCGGATAGTTGAGTGCCTGTGCGACTCTTACGCCCATCTCCTCTTCCGGATGAATAATGCGTTGTACACCAAGCTTAGACACTATGGTGTGGTGTGCTTTGGTGCTCGCTTTGACCCAAATGGATTTCACACCCAGATTTTTCAGCGCCAGAGTACACAACAAACTGGCTTGCATGTCTTCGCCAATCGCCACCAACACCACATCACTGTTTGCTAACGCTAACTCTCTGAGTGCACCTTCGTCTGTTGCGTCACATATGACCGCTTGCGTTAACTCCTCGACGTATTTTTCGACGATTTTCGGGGCGCTATCCACCCCCGTTACGGTGTGTCCAAGATGAATAAGTTCTAAGCTGGCGGCAACGCCAAATCGCCCTAGACCAATTACTGTAAAGTGAGCCATATCAATACCTAACTGTGTTTTATGTATAGAAAATGCTAATGCGTTAAGGGCTAGACTGATTTTCCGTCACGGAAAATAGGCAACACGAATCCTGTTCGAGTGCCGATAACCAGCACTAAACCTTGGCATTAACGTTGATTAAATTTGGAATTTAGTGGTGCTTGGACGCCTCTAGCACTAAACGATAACCCAGCCCCGGCTCGGTTTTTAAAAGTCGCTGTTCGTCAGCACTATCGTTCAGTTTTTTGCGTAGTTGACTCACTAACACGCGTAAGTAGTGAGTATCTTCGACATGACTTTTTCCCCAAATCACCGCTAGCAAATGAGTTTGCTCAATGAGTTTTCCCGGCTTGAGAATCAACTGTTCAATGAAAGAAAATTCTTTCTTGGTGAGTGGAATTTCCCTCTGATCCAACCAAAATTGGTGGGTGCTTTTGATGATTTTGACTCGGCCAGCCACCAGCTCATCAGCGATGGATTTCTCATCCACCAAATCTCGAACCAGCACTTTGATGCGCGCGATGAGCTCTTTTACGCCAAAAGGCTTGCTCAAGTAATCATTCGCGCCCGCTTCTAAAAGGCGGATTTTTTCCTCTTCTTGATCGCGAGCCGTCAGCACTAGCACTGGCGTTTTATACGTCTGACGAAGCGTAGTGAGAAACTCCTTCCCATCGCCGTCGGGCAAGCCTAAATCTAGCAGAATGACGTGCGGCGAATGCACTTCGAAACACGCTTTGGCTTCTGCAATGGTACTCGCGCCAATGTAATCAAACCCTTCAGCAGACAGCGAAATTCGAATAAAGGTATGAATGCGAGGCTCATCGTCCACGACTAAAACTTTGTAACTCACGCCTGCTCTGCTCCTGGATTGAGTGGAAGTCGAATGCGGATCAGCGTCCCTTCTGATACTGGCATAGATTGAATCTCTCCTTGGTGTGCGATGATGATGCCTTTGGCAACCGCGAGTCCCATTCCGGTGCCTGAATCGGCCGATTTGTTGTTCGCGTCGGAATAGAAAAGGCTGAATATTTTTTCCGCATCTTCAGCTTTGATGCCAATCCCCATGTCCCGAACATCAATCACGCACGACGAACCCTGCTTAGAAAGTGAAACCTCGACAGATTCATTCTCTGGTGAAAATCGCATGGCATTATCCAACACATTAAAAATCGCTTGCTCGATGAGCGAACGACTTACTGACAAATAATCAACGGAATCATCCATATTCATGGACACTTTCTCGGTGTAATTTGGCAAACGAGAAACCGCATCCCGAACAATATCTGCAATCAACTCATCTTTTTTGGTAATTTTTAATGTGCCGTGCTGGAGCTTAGTCGCCTGTAAGAGGTTCTCGATATATTGATGCAAGCGATGGCTTTCTGAAGTCGCACTGTCGAGCAATTCTTTACGCTCTAAGTCATTGAGCTTGGGCATGTACTCGTTGAGTGTGGTCAATGTTCCAATAATGGTTGCCAGCGGCGTGCGTAAGTCATGGGACACCGATAGCAGGATGCTGTTTTGCAGCTTGGTTTGTTTTAACTCGCCCTGCTGGCGACGATAAAGATCCGCAAAGGTGCTGGTGATAAATGCCACCACCATAAACACGACTAAATTAAAAATGTCTTCCGGACGAAACATCTGCAAAGAGTAACGAGGTGTCGTAAAAAAGAAGTTGAAGCTCAGCGCTTCGATCACCGCCGCCGCATAAGCGAATCGCGAG
The DNA here is from genome assembly GCF_033340155.1 of Vibrio sp. 1562. Taxonomy (NCBI): domain Bacteria; kingdom Pseudomonadati; phylum Pseudomonadota; class Gammaproteobacteria; order Vibrionales; family Vibrionaceae; genus Vibrio; species Vibrio sp. 1562. The sequence continues at coordinate 93,886 of NZ_JAWOVY010000006.1, read as the reverse complement.
TTGCATTGAAACGCCACTACCACGACCGCTAACTGTAAAATCAGCAGGACGGCAGCCGTAGAGCCAAACAGTTGGTCTAACAACCATGAGACGACAACCGCGCCAACAATCACGGTAGTAGAAAAGAGAAAGGTGTTATCTCGCCATTGAACAAACATAAAATACATCAACCAAAATTCGATGTAGAAAACTTTAGCAAAAGCCCATTCGGAGTTCGCGTAAAAAAAGCGTAAAAAATTCAATAACGACAGTGAGTTATAAACATAATCATCATTAAGTTGGCCTAACTTAATGAATAATCACAAGTTAACGTTGCCCATTAACGCCTACTTACTCGGTATAAACGACAGACACAAAAAAGAGGAGCATTTGCTCCTCTTTCGTGTAGCGTCATATTAGATGACTTGCAGTTGAGCATCACCTTGCTCAGACAAAAATCCGCCGGTTTGATGCTTCCACAACTGAGCGTAAACACCACCCAATTGCAGCAGCTCGTAATGCGAGCCTTGCTCAATGATTTTGCCGTCATCCATTACAATCAAACGATCCATCGCGGCAATCGTTGATAAACGGTGAGCAATCGCAATCACTGTTTTTCCTTCCATCAGAACTTCAAGGTTTTCTTGAATTGCCGATTCTACTTCTGAATCAAGTGCAGACGTTGCTTCATCCATGATCAAAATTGGCGCGTTTTTCAGCAGAACGCGAGCAATCGCCACACGTTGACGCTGACCACCAGACAGCTTCACACCGCGTTCACCCACTTCAACGTCATAGCCAACGTTACCTTGCTCGTCTCGTAGAGATTGAATGAAATCATGAGCATGTGCTTTCTCAGCAGCTGCGATAACGGCATCCATTGAAGCATCTGGATCACCGTAAAGAATGTTCTCTTTAATTGAACGATGCAGCAAAGAGGTGTCTTGCGTGATCATACCGATGTGTTGGCGAAGCGACTCTTGTTCGACTTGAGAAATGTCCTGTCCATCAATACAAATCTTACCGGTATTTACGTCGTAAAAACGCAGCAACAAGTTGACCAACGTGGATTTACCTGCCCCAGAACGACCGACAATGCCGACTTTTTCGCCCGGTTTGATAGTCAGGTTCAAGTTCTCAAATACCGCCTTCTCGTCACTGTAGTTAAAACCTACGTGATCAAAGCAGATCTCACCTTGGGAGATTTGCAAAGGCTTAGCATTTGGTACGTCTTTCACTTCAACATCGTTTGAAATCGTATTAATACCGTCTACTACTGTACCGATGTTTTCAAACAGTGCGCTAACTTCCCACATGATCCACTTCGACATACCTTGTACGCGCAATGCAATACTGATGGCAATCGCAATAGCACCAATTGTTACAGCGTGATCTAGCCATAGATAAACCGAAATGGCACTAATAGACATCAGCAGCAAATAGTTGATGGCATCCACACTAAACAGTAAACAAGTCACCATGCGCATTTGGCGGTAAACCGTCACCAAAAATTGCTTCATGCTGCTTTCTGCGTATTCCAACTCTCGTTGCGAGTGCGCGAATAGCTTTACGGTAGATATGTTGGTGTAAGAATCGACAATGCGCCCAGTCATTACAGAACGAGCATCCGCTTGCTCTGTCGCTACTTGTTTCATTTTAGGGATAAAGTAGAACTGGATAACCGCGTACATTCCTATCCAAATCACAATAGGTAGCATTAGCAAACCATCGGCTTCGCCCATCATCCAAAGCATCGAAAGAAAATAAACGCTGATATAAACCAGTACATCCACCAGCTTCATGACCGTTTCTCGTACCGCTAACGCACTTTGCATCACTTTGGTCGCAACTCGGCCTGCAAAGTCACGCTGGAAAAATCCAACCGCTTGTTTTAGCAAGTAACGGTGAATCAACCAACGGATAGACATCGGGTAGTTACCCAATAACGTTTGGTGCATCACCATTGAGTGGACAAAACCGAGAGCTGGCATCACAATCGCCACTAAGAACAGCATCATTAGCATGCGATCACCCTGGTCTTGCCAGAATGTTGCGCGATCTTGATTAGAGAGAATATCGACGAGCTCGCCCATATAACGCAACAGCGTCACCTCAGTAATGGCAATAAGCGCACTGAACACAGCCATAACGAGTAAAGGGGCTTCAAAGCCACGAGTGTAAAAACGACAAAAGCCAAATAGCGTCTTCGGTGGCTTTTCGGTTTCCATCTGGGGAAAGGGTTGGGTCAGCTTTTCAAACCAATTGAACATAACAATGACTTTAGGTACCGCGAATGAATTTGCGAACGTTTTACTATCTTTTGATACAAAAGTCAGTAAAATACCGAAACAAAAGCTCAAATGATAATAATTACAATTAAGCTTAGCGTTAATCATAATTATCGGGAATAGATTTATGCAAAAGAATAACTCACTGACCATCGCTATCCGCAACGCGTTGGTTTGTGCTTTAGCACCTACAGCAGTGGTTGCATTCACAGCACAAGCTCAAGAAGACGTCGTACAAGATGACGTGATTGCCATGGAGACCATAACGGTCACCGCGCAAGCACTTAAAGTAGAAACCCCGGCAGCAGAAACGCCGCGCAGCGTATCTATCATTTCTGAAGATGAACTTCGTGTTCGTGCACCGAAAAAGCTAGATGAAGCATTACGCTACACGTCTGGTGTAACCGCTCAGCCTTATGGCGCAGACAACGACACTGATTGGTTCAAAGTTCGTGGATTTGATGCAGCGACTTACCTAAACGGCAACCGCCTATTCCGCGATGGTTACTACACATGGTTGGTCGAACCTTACGGCCTAGAAAGTGTAGAAGTCGTTAAAGGTCCATCGGCTATTCTGTTTGGTGAATCGGCACCAGGCGGTATCGTGAATGCTGTTCAGAAAAAACCAACGTTTACGCCTCAAGGCGAAGTAAAAGTCGAAGTTGGCAACAACCAACACCAATCCGTAGGTTTTGACATTGCTGACGAAGCAAACGACGCAGGCACTGTGCGCTATCGTTTGGTTGGCTTGATGACAAGCCAAGATGGTGAACTGGACGGCACAAATAACGAGCGTTTCTACCTAGCGCCAAGTGTCGAGTTCGACATTTCTGACCGTACAATGCTGACCGTTTTGGCAACTTACCTTCATGATGACGGTGTACCAACTAACCCATTCTTCCCGGCAGCAGGTACTCTGATTGGTTCTAACTTTGGCAAAATCGATCCTTCGACTAACCTTGGTCAGCCAAACTACGATAAATACGAACGCACGCAGTTTTCTCTAGGTTACTTACTAGAGCACGACATCAATGACATGTGGTCACTCTCGCAAAACCTCAATTACGGTTCGAATGAGTTGTACTTGCGCAGCTCTTACGCGTTCTCAAACAACGATCCAGCGAAAGAAGAGTTAACGCAAGGCATCGTATTCCGTGACGGAAAAAACCAGAGCATCACGTTCGATAACAATGCTGTCGGCAACTGGATGACAGACAACGCAGAGCACACAGTGCTTATCGGTATGGATCTGCAATTCCACAAAACCGATGGCGACGAGCAAGACAACTATGCATTTGGCACTATCAACCCGTGGAACCCAGTTTACGGCAACTTCACCCCTCTTGATCCTGCCAACAACGTGAAACGTGAGATTGAGAAATCTCAAGCAAGTCTCTATTCACAATACCAATTGAAACTGCATGAACAGTGGATTGGTAACATAGGTGCTCGTTACGACTGGGTGAAAACAGAAAACTCTGGCAAAGGCGCTACCGTTGATCAAAGTGAATCTCGTGATGATGGTCAGCTCTCTCTAAGTGCGGGTGTGATGTACCTTGCAAACAATGGCCTGTCACCTTACGCAAACTACTCTCAGTCGTTTGAAGTGATCAGCACTATTGATGCGGCAACCAATGAACTTTACAAACCGCTGGAAGGCGAGCAAGTAGAAGTGGGTGTAAAGTATGAGCCAAGCTTTATGGATGGCTTTATCAACCTTGCATGGTTCGACATCACGCAAAAGAACGCGTTGGTCACTAACCCATCAACATGGATTGCGACACAAACAGGTGAAGTGACATCTCAAGGTATTGAGCTAGAAAGCACGGCGCAGCTAACCGACGATCTAAAACTGATGGCAAGCTACACCTACACTAAAGCGAAAACAGATGAGAGCTTTGGCCAAGGTAAAAAACAAGCCGCACTTATTCCTGAGCATCAAGCGTCTGCATGGGTAGACTACAGCGCCTACAGCCTGATTCCAGGCCTCAATATCGGTACTGGTGTGCGCTACGTAGGTGAGTCAAAAGATAACCCTAAGAGCTCGAACCTAACGGTTCCTTCTGTCACTCTTTGGGATGCGTCAGTCACTTACGACATCACTTCACAGTGGCAAGCACAGCTAAACGTGAACAACATCCTAGATAAAGAGTTTGTTTCAGGTTGCGATTACTGGTGTTACTACGGCCAGTCTCGCTCTGTTATGCTAAACGCAAACTACCGCTGGTAATTGTACTTCTACTCCCCTCTATTGAGGGGAGTTTTCTCCTAAGAGCCATCCATGTTTCAACTGTCTAATATTGAGATCGTGCGAGGTGGACGTCAGATCCTCGGCATCGAACAACTTAACATCCCAACAAATGAGCTGACGGTCGTTTTAGGCCATAACGGTTCAGGTAAGTCGACACTGGTGAACCTGCTTTCTGGTCAAATGCCACCAGATAAAGGCACGGTAACACTAAACGATACTTCCCTTTCATCACTCAAAACCAAAGAGTTGGCAAAACAGATCGCCTATTTGCCACAAAAGCTGCCCTCTTCGGCTGGTTTAACGGTAGAAGAGCTAGTGCGCTTAGGTCGCTTTCCGTGGCGTGGGGCACTTGGTCGTTGGAAAGCTGAAGACAAACAGATCATCACGCAGGCTATGGAACGAACAGGGGTTACACCTTTTGCTCAAGCTTTGGCGGATGACTTATCGGGCGGCGAGCGCCAACGCACTTGGGTGTCTATGCTACTGGCTCAACAATCGCCAATTTTAATTCTCGATGAGCCAACCTCGGCGCTCGATGTTCACCATCAGTTTCAACTAATGGCGCTGCTGGCAGAACTGAATCGAACCGAGAACGTAGGCATTATCGTGATCCTGCACGATCTGAACTTAGCCCTGCGCTACGCCACCCACATTGTTGCGCTCAAAAAAGGTAAAATTGCCTTTGAAGGCAACGCCGACATGTTGTTAGACGAGGCACGCCTTTCTAAACTATATGAGTCACCAATTAAGCTGATTGAGCACCCAAGCCCGGCTAACACATTAGCGAGCCAAAAGGTGGCTGTTGTATGCGCATAATGGCTCGTTTACTTACTGTGGTTACACAATCTGCTTTTCTCCTCGTATTTTTTATGACCAATGCACATGCAGTCATCACCGTTACCGATGAATATGGTGAGCATAGTTTTGAGCAAGCGCCTCAACGCGTTGTTGCCTTAAACTGGGACATCTTAGAACAAGTTTTGGCGCTAAACGTAGAACCAATCGCAGCCCCAAATTTACCAGGCTACCGCCAATGGGTCGTCAATCCAACTGCACCAGAGTCAATTGAAGATATTGGAACCCGAGCAGAGCCCAACTTAGAAAAAATAGCCAGTTTGAAACCAGATGTCATCCTTGCTGCGTCTCCACAGCAAGACTTGATTCCGTTACTCAAACAAATTGCTCCGGTAATCTATTTACCTAATTTTTCTGAAAATGAGGCCGCAGCTGAAACGGCCATTCGTCACTTTCGTACACTCAGCAAGCTATTCAATAAAGAGGCACTTGCTGAACAGAAACTGGCAGAATTAGATGCTTCATTTGCGCAGATGCGCCAGCGAATTCGCCACTATTACTCTGCTCCACTCAGCGTTCTTGTGATGCGATTTTCAACCCCGAATACTGTATTACTTGCAACCGAAAACTCCACCACTGACTACGTGGTTAGAAAACTGGGATTACAGGCTCCAATTAAAGAGGACCCACGTGCGTGGGGAGTAAAGCAAGATCGAATCAATCGGCTTCAGAGCCTTCAAAACAGCTACGTTCTCTACGTACAACCTTTCCCAGAAGAACGAAAACTGAAAGAGTCGCCACTTTGGCAAGCGATGCCGTTTGTGAAAAAGCAGCGGGTAAATTCAGTCAGAGCAGTGTGGGCGTATGGCGGTGCCATGTCTTTGCAATACACCGCTGAAGCGATTACCGACAGTCTAATAGAGTTGGCACCAGAACAATGAGAACGAAACATTATATTGGTTATCTGGCGCTGATTACATTACTTAGCGTCTTTAGCCTACAAATTGATACTAATTTATCACTTTTCGAACAATGGCAATTATTAACAAAACCAGAGGTAGCAACCGAGTTTCGTGACGTATTCTTTACGCAAGCGCAGCTTCCTAGGTTAAGTATGACCCTGCTTGTTGGTGCCATGCTTGGTCTCACCGGCAGCTTAATGCAGCAATTAACGCAGAATAACCTCACCTCGCCGTTGACTCTTGGCACCTCTTCTGGTGCTTGGCTTGCATTAGTCGTGGTAAACATTTGGTTCGTCGATTGGGTCGCCGATTACTCTGCATTAGCCGCAATGTTTGGGGCTTTAGTGGCGTTTGGCCTGATCGTATCAATTGCCGGTGTGCGTAATATGACAGGTTTGCCGTTGGTCGTTTCGGGGATGGTGATCAATATCTTGCTCGGTTCTATCGCCACAGCCATTATTATTTTAAACGCCCAGTTCGCACAGAATATTTTTATGTGGGGAGCAGGAGACCTCTCTCAATACAGCTGGGATTGGTTTGAGTGGTTATTGCCTCGCTGCGCTATCGCAATCGTAATTTTGATCGTCGCACCACGTATTCTGACCTTAATGAAACTAGGACAAGAAGGCGCAGCAGCCCGAGGCTTAGCGGTATTACCCGCGTTTGGTGCGTTAATGGTGATGGGTATTTGGCTGGTATCTGCCTCCATCACCGCAGTTGGTATTATCAGCTTCATCGGATTACTGACACCCAATATTGCCAGAGCGATGGGGGCAAGAACACCGCGCGACGAATTGATCAGCAGCATGCTTTTGGGCGCAATGCTACTAATCATCACAGACTCTGCCGCTATCTCGCTGAGCTTATGGTTAGAGGAAACCATTCCTAGCGGCGTAGCGGCTGCAGCTATTGGCGCTCCCGCTTTAATTTGGTTTACTCGTAAAAAACTGACGGCAACCGATCAACTTAACCTTTCAATGAGCCAAGGAAAAACGGCGCTTTCTAAACGCGCGGTATGCAGCATTGCGCTATTCAGTCTGGTTGGGATTCTAGCTTACTCATTCGTTACCCATGGTATAAACGGAATTCAATGGTCTGTGCCAGGTGAGTTCCAATGGCAATTGCGCTGGCCGCGCATGTTAACCGCACTTTCTGTCGGTATTGCGCTATCCGTTGCCGGAATCATTTTGCAACGCATAGTTTACAACCCTCTGGCAAGTCCCGATATTCTCGGTGTGTCTTCCGGAGCCACGTTTGCCATTATTACGACAGGAGTCATCGCTGGGTCGCTTCTCTCCGCATTTAGCTGGGGTATCGCTTTTTTCGGAAGTATGTCCGTATTGATGTTATTGCTGGTTATCGGTAAACGAAGCCATTTTAATCCATCTAACTTCGTGTTGTCCGGCATCGCACTAACGGCACTATTAGAAGCCCTCGTTCAATTTTCGCTAGCTCAAGGCTCAGGTGACAGTTACAAAATTTTATTGTGGCTAACTGGTTCTATTTATCGAGTCACAGCCGACACCGCACTGATGTTATGTTTGGCCATAATAGTTCTGCTTGCCGCTGTATTCTCGATTTCTCGTTGGCTAACACTAATTTCCATCGGGCGACAATTCTCAAATGCACGAGGGCTTAACCCTACCGTAGCCAATACGCTTATGCTCACCATCGTTGCTTTGTTATGCGCCTTTTCTACCGCTACAGTTGGACCAATATCTTTTGTTGGCTTGATCGCTCCCCATATGGCGATGATGTTAGGAGCAAGAAAAGTGAAAGAGCAACTGTGTGTCGGAGCCTTAATTGGCGCAACCCTAATGTTGTGGGCAGATTGGCTAGGACAAATCGCTATTTATCCAAGTCAGGTCGCAGCTGGCACGTTGGTCGCTATTATAGGCAGCACTTACTTCCTATTTTTAATGCTGAAGAGTAAATTCAGCTAAGTTGGGAATATTTTGACTGCCTAAAAATACGCTAAGAAACACAAACCCCGCTATTTTGATAGCGGGGTTTGAAATTAAAGGCGAAGTACGATGCTCTATTCTTCTCGCACTACAGGAAAACGTTGCTCATAAAGTTCCATAAAGTCCTTACGAATTAAATGCTCTAAGTGGTTCGCTTTATCGGTTGGGCAGAAAATCATCACGTGCAGAATTTGTTCGCCATTAATGTTACTAGAAATATGCATATGTGGCTCAGAACCAGGAAGGTCAACACCAGCATGTTTTTCAATCATCGCATTGTAACGATGTGCAACATCAGCAAAGTAACTGCAATGTTCTTCAATTTTATCAGTTAAAATCGGTAACAGTGGATACAAATTGACGAAGTCTTTCACCACTACAGAAAAGTTGTGGTAAACGTACCGCTTCATGAAGTTGAGGTTCTTTACTGGATAGGTAAAGAACATACTATTAGGCAATGTCGCTGTTTTGCCGGTGTAATGATATTGCCCGTGATGCAGGTCGATCTCTTGAATCACCGTCGCCATCATATTGTGCTCAATCACTTCACCGCATAACTTCCCGACCTCAATCCAGTCCCCAACGCGAAAAGAACGTGAACTTGCTCTTTGAATCGAACCCGTAAAACACAAAATGATTTCTTTGGATGCCACTACAATGGCAACGGCAATCGCCGTTACACTCAGAGCAAACTCGTTAATTTCTGATTGCCATAAAATAAATAAAATCAGTAATGTAACAGCAAAGGTGCCATTTTTAGTTCTGGACATCCAACTACGCTGATCTTCTGAGAGAAAAGCGTGATCACCACGAATCATCGATAAAATTGCACGACGAATTAACCACATAATCGCAAAGATCAGTGCGGTAAAAATCAATTTATGAGTGAGAAGAAAATCGACAACTAACTGCACTTTCTCCATTCCACGGCTCCCTCGAATAAAAATACGGCCCAGTAACAGCTAACGATAACAAATTATTTTGTCTGTTGTCCGTGCTCACTCAAGTCTTTTTGAAATTACTCCTCTCTGAAGGCGCGATTCATGCTTTCTGTAATTGGCTTTATTAGGTAGCTCAATGGCGTTCGTGGCTCAGATAAAATAAGCACTTCGGCATTCATGCCTGAGGTTAAACGATGTTTTGTCACATCTTCCGGTGAAATTGCAATTCTAGCGAGATAAAAATCTTCTTGGTTTTCTTGCGAGAGCTTATCGGCAGAAATCGTCAGCACAGTACCGTCTAAAGGTGCCAACGTCCGTGCATTCAGAGCGGTCAGACGAACATGCGCTTGCTGGCCTGGATTCACTAAATCAATATCCTGAGGATTAACACGAGCCTCGACTAACAACTTATCGTCTTGCGGGACCAGTTCTAGTAACGTTTCACCCGAGCCAATCACACCTTTTTCGGTAAACACTTGCATGTTGACTACGCGACCAGAAATAGGTGCGTTGATCGTTGTTCTTGCGACAATATCTTGAGCGGAGCGATATTCTTCCCGAATTGCGACAATTTCCGTTTTGGTATTTCGTAGTTCCTCGACAATCTCATTCAGCCTTTCAAGCTTCAACTCTTCAATTTGCGCTAGGTTCTCATCTAACCTTTTTCTAACGGTGAGCGACTGCCTATCTAACTGGCTTAAGGTACTTCTCACCTCCGCTGCTAAGCGCTTGAGTTGAAGTAAAGTAGATTTTCCCGAGAAACCTTTTTGCACCAAGGCTTGGTTGCTGTCTATTTCTTCAGCAATAAAGTTGAGCCGTTCCGTCTCAATCACTTTGGTTTGCTGAAGGTTTTCAAGCTCTAAGTTTGCTCCAGAAATACTCTGCTCAATGATACTCAGTTTACTATCAAAGAATCGCTTTCTCGCTTCAAAGATCTTGTTTTGAACCAGTTGTGCTTCTTGTACGATATCGACACGGGGAATGCTTTCAAGATCATCAGACCATACAATCGTTGGAAGCTCATCAAGCTCCGCACTTAAACGGTTTTCCTTTGCTAGAGTATGGATAAAACGACCACTTAACGAATCCAACTTAGCCATAGCTTGACGCTTAGAAAGTTGAATTAATAACTGACCTTTTTCGACTAAATCCCCTTCCTGTACATATAGCTTTTCAATAATACCGCCTTCTAAATGCTGAATTTCTTGTCGCTTAGTGAGAACAGACAAATCACCATAAGCAATCGCTGCACTTTCTAATTTGGCTGTTGCAGCCCAGTAGCCAAGGCCTCCAAGAAAAACACTTAAGGTCACCACACCAAGTAAAATTGGTTTTCGAAAGCTTAGTCTCGCTTTGGGGCTAAAACGGTATACGATCTCGGTAGAACTCTGATTAACGGTTGGCAGTTGATTGCTCATTTCTTACCCTTGGGATATCTGTTCTTTCTTCGCCCATCAAACGTTTTAATACTTCATCTTTAGCGCCGTATAACTTGACTCGGCCGTCAGCCAAATACAACAGCCTATCCATTTGTCGTAACGTACTCGGATTGTGGGCAATGACGATAATCGTTGTACTCTGTGCTTTTAAATGGGCAATCAAACGTTGATACGCAGCCTCTCCCTCACCATCGAGGTTGGCATTCGCTTCATCGAAAATCACAATAGGTGGGTCGCCATAAACGGCTCTTGCAAGAGCGATTCTCTGCCTTTCCCCCCCAGATAAACCACGGCCATTTTCACCAATAATGCAATCATAGCCTTTGTTTTTCTTGAGTATTAATTCATGACATCCTGCTAGTTGCGCCGCCTTGATGACTTTAGCGGGGTCTTCTTCTTTAAAGCGCGCGATGTTCTCTCGAATTGTGCCAGGAAATAACTCCACCTCTTGAGCGAGATACCCAAAATGCACGCCGCGATCTTCAGATGCCCATACGGAGACTTCCATTCCATCAAGAGTCACTTTACCCGCTAATGGCTTAACCGTACCTAATAACAGCCGAGCAAACGTCGATTTACCCGTACCAGAAGGGCCAATCACCCCAACAGCAACACCCGGAGGAATCGATAAGCTGATCGATGAGAGCACTGGTTCGGTTGCTCCAGGATGGCGATAGGCCAGTCCGGTAAGCTCATAGTGTCCTTTTGGTTTAGGCAGTGGCATATCTGATTCATCTTGGCGCACGATCGCATCGATTTCTTTCAACCTTTTATAGGCGCCTTTAGCAGACATCGCGCTTCGCCACGTGCCTATCGCCTGCTCCATCGGCGATAATGCCCGACTCATTAATATGGAGCTCGCGATCATCGCCCCTGCCGTTATCTCATGTTGGATAACTAACCATGCACCACCTCCCAGTAAAAATATCTGTAATGAGCCACGCACAAACTTAGAAAAGTTAGCCATGTAGATAGACTTACCTGCAACTCGCTCTTCAAGCACATTCACTTCGCTCACGCGCGACTGCCACTTCTCTAAAAATGCATTCATCATCCCCATTGCGAGAATTGAATTGGAGTTTTGCGTGGCTAATTCTGCGTTGTTGATATGAGAAATCGCTCTGACTTCGCTCTCTTGCATTGTTTTACGCGTCATTAGCTCATTAAGTAGACCTAGGCTAAACAATACGATAGATCCAAGTAACGCGATGTGACCTAGTATCGGGTGCAATAAATACACAAATAAAATAAATAGCGGTGTCCAGGGCGCATCCAACAGTGGATAAGGTGCTTGACTGCTCAAAAAGCTTTTGATGTTCTGAATGTCTCTCAGAGTTTGCGAGGTATAACTCTTCCCAGTATGTGATTGATATTGAATCGTGCGCTTGAGCATGAAAGCGGAGAGTTTTGTGTCCATCCAATAACCAAAAGATTTACTCATTTGTGCTCGTGCAATGTCGATAATGGACATGGTTAACAGCGCAACAATTACGATGACAGTGAGCAAGAATAAAGTATCGGTTGAGTAGGAAGATATCACTCGGTTGTACACTTGAAGCATGTACAACGGAATCGAGAGAACCAATAAGTTGATAAAAAGGCTAAAAACGATCAGCAAGCCCGCAAGCGTGCATAGTTTTTGTTTCACTTCTTTGAAAACCGTTTTTTGCACGACTACTTCCGTTTAACGTGAAAATTGTAGGCGCCAGAAATACTAGCGCCTAGCTTAAGGTAACCTCAAATCGCTCTAGAGTGTCCGATTAGTGCACCTCAGCATGGCAGAGCCACGCAAACTAATTCCCATCCAGAGTTATTTTCAGTCGTTTAGATTACGAACAGATCTGCACCATAGGTGTTGATGTCAGTTTCAGTCACGCCAATAAGTTTCACTGTTAGATCAGCCCCATCGGTAAACACTGCATTCCCAACTGCATCGTAGCTAAAGCTTAAATCACCAAAGTCAGTGACAGAGTCGCTAATGATGTGCAAAGAGTCTTCACCAATGGTGAAATCAACAACTTTGGCTTCGCCATGGCCACCAAACTTATCCGTGAACACAAACTTATCGCCATTGCTGCCGCCAACTAAAACGTTGTCACCAGAACCAGCAACAAGAATATCTTCACCGACACCACCATTTAATTTATTGTCACCCAACAAACCCAACAGCAAGTCATTACCGGTACCACCGCCGAGGTAGTCGTTTCCTGTACCAGCCCTAAGGATGTCATCTCCAGCACCACCAGTTAGGCGATCGTCGCCGTCGCCGCCGATCACATAATCATTACCGCCACCGCCAACAAACGAGTCATTACCACCAAAACCGATAAACAAATCATCGCCGCCATCGAAATCAGCAAATTGGTTATTTACACCTGCATCGCCTAAATACGTGTCATTGTCACTTGCGCTCATTTTTATTCCCTCTTAGCTTATTAATTGAATAGACCTTCTGTTCCACGTCTGACTAGATTCGTCACGACATGAGAAGTCTAATAGTCAACTGAATAGGAATAAGTTTGAATATGGGATGATATTTCAGACTGACATTTTAATAATAAATATAAAATTTAGTACTTTATAGAGTATTTTCTTTTTATTACAGCAAGTTAATACTAGTACTACAGGTTTCTCTTAGCCCAACTTGTAGCTTGCGTACGGTTCTTTACTTCTAACTTTCTAAAAATATTGTATAGATGTGATTTAATAGTATGCTCGCTGATAAATAAAGAATCAGCGATTTCCATATTTGAACCACCTTCTTTCAACATTTTTAAAACCTGAACTTCACGCCGAGTAAGCTCAACCTCAATAGCAGGTTCGATAATGCTATTTACTTCTCTGCCTCGATAATAATTTACTAGCTGATCAAGTAATCTTCGAGACAGCCAATTATCCCCTTTTATTATTGCTTTTAATCCCTGACAAACCTTGTCCATTGAATCTCCTGGACCAAATATACCTTTTACATGAGGCCAAGAAGCGAGTTCTTCTGTGTCTAAGTCATAACCTAGATTAAGCATTATGGTTCCTAGCACTTTATTACTATCTTTTAAATAAACTAAAGTTTCGGAAGGAATCTCAACTGAAAAATCAACAAGCAAAAAGTAGCGTTCCGGAATGAGTTCATGATAACTAGGGTTTTTAGTATCAATGATCGTTATTTTAGTTTCTGTATTTTTAGAAAGCATTTCCTTAAAGTTTTCACTCTGTAAACTTTGTTGAGTGAGCATTAGGATTTCAGGCTTTTCCATATACTGTTCCATAATGTTTCTCATACTTTCAGTGACTTAACATTCTTAAATTAGTAGTTAATCGTCAGCACTTAGTTTGATATGTAAGTGCTAGTTCACAGAGTAAAGTTATTTGCTACTTTTTTAAATTCTAAAGTTATTAAAAAGAGAACCAAAAAAAGTGTTTCTCATAAAAGAAACACTTTTAACACATTCAGGTCACAGAAATTATTAAGAGTTTACTAAATTAGGCAACCTAATATTGCAATAGCATTACACCATTAACGAGTTGTCTGAAATATTTTCCTTTGCCCAAATAAGTGCTTGAACTCTATTTTTCACATCAATTTTCTTGAAAATATTATGTAAATGCGTTTTTACCGTATTCTCGCTGACGAATAATTGTTCGGCGATTTGTTGATTGGACGCCCCCATGGAAAGAAAGGTAATTATTTGTTGCTCTCGTTTGGTCAGAATAGCGGAAACATTCTTATTTATAGGTTTGCAATGTCGACGAAGGTAAGTAATGTACTGCTGAGAAAACTTACGGCTGAACCACATATCTCCTTGAAGCACCTTACCAATACCAACTTGCAACGTTTTTATATCATCAGAGGTATAGAAAATACCGGCCAAAGTACGCCAAGCAAAGAGATCTTCTGTCGATATGGATTGCTCACAATTAATTAAGATTTCAAGCGTGTCTTTCTGCTTGGCCGCTTTAAACTCCGCATAACGGCGAAAAATTTCATCCGTGATCACGCTGCAATCAACAATAATGGCTGATGCAAGAGATTCATGTAACACTCCGTGAATCAGATTATCTGGCGTGATTAGAGCAACACTAATACCGAGTTTGGTCTCCAATACATCTTTCAACAGAGATGACTGTAGACTTCCCTCCGTGATTAAAATAACGTTTCTTTTTTTTTGCTGCTCCATCCTGATCGCATTCCCTTGGTCGTTTTTATTGAAATACGCAATAGATTTAGATAGAGCGGTAGTATTGTCAAGTATGAAAATCACTAGTACTAATTAATAACTCATTGAAGTGTCAATAATTTTTAAGTGGCAAGTATATGAGAGGTATTAGCATTTTTCAGACATTAAAAAAGGGAGTATAAACTCCCTTTTTGTGTTTGAGCAGGTGATTTAATCACGCACGTTAGAGGCAAAACACCACCTAACTTAGTGGATTGGAACTGCGTTTTTTTGGTTAAACTTACCAAAGTGTTGTTCTAACACTTCTGGCGTCAGCTTACCTTCCGCTTCCAGCTTTTTCAGCTCAGCGACGATCGCTTTTTGCTCTTCTAGCGACGGCAGTTTTACTTCTGGCTCCTGAGCGGTTTCTTGAGAAATTTGCTCTAGTTCTTTTTCGAAGTCATTCATAGTACTTACCTAAAATTAATGATTGAACTTTTAAACTTCGCCTATTCTATCCAACTCTATAACTTGAAGCTACCAACCATCTTGTCTAAACGAGAAGAGAGCGCTTGAAGATCGCGACTTGCATCCGCCAACTCTTCTGCTGTCGCGGTTGTCATTTCATTTATCGCGTTGATTTCTTCGATATTTTGATTAATGGTATGCACCACCGTGGATTGCTCTTCCGTCGCCGTTGCAACTTGTGTATTACGATCAGAGATGTCGGTGATTCGTTCAGAAATACTGATTAATACCTCGACTGCTTCATCGGTAGAAGTAACCCCTTCTATGGTGACCGCTTTGCCCGCTTCCATAGCATTTACCGCGTCTTGTGCGTCACTTTGAAGCTGATTGATCATGCGCTGAATCTCTTCTGTAGAATCAGCCGTGCGTGAAGCTAGGTTTCTTACCTCATCAGCAACAACCGCAAAACCACGTCCCTGCTCACCAGCACGAGCAGCCTCAATTGCAGCGTTTAGCGCAAGTAAATTCGTTTGCTCAGAGATGTCACGAATTACACCCAGAATCGAGCCAATATCTTTGGTTGTCGATGCCAACTGCGTAACAACAATATTGGTTGTTTCAACATCATCGGCTAGGCGGCTGATCACCTCTTTTGCTTTCATCACAACTTCTCGACCAGTTTGAGTGTTATCTGAAGCCTGATTTGCCGTATCAGCAGCGGTAGCAGCGTTCGATGCAATTTCACTGATGGTCGCACCCATTTGGTTGATAGCTGCAACTACTTGAATGGTTTGATCACGCTGCTCTTGGCTGTTGTCGTGTGTGGATGTTGCTTTCGTTGACACACTTTCTGCCGCTTGACTTAATGAGCCACTGGTTAAAGCAACCTCTTTCATCGTGGCATGAATCTTCTCAATAAATCCATTAAAGCCTTTTGAAAGCTGAGCAATTTCATCATTACCCTTAATTTCAATACGCTGCGCCAAATCGCCTTCACCTTGCCCAAGGTCGGTAAAACGATCGGCAATCAGTCGGATTGGTTTCGTAATGCTGTTTGCTAACCATACGCCCATGAGGATGAATACAACGGCAACAATGATGGTCGTAAACAGCATTTTTTTAGCTGTCGCATTCAGGTCTGCGAATACTTCATCAACGGGAACCACGCCAATAACAAACCAGTTCATTGAAGGAACATACAAACTAGAAACAAAAGTATCCTGCCCTTCAAACTCCACATTAATTAGGTTGAAGCTATTTTTGTTCAACAGCGCACTTGCGTCACTACCAAATAGTTTAGTGATAGAAGTTTGGTTCTTACCTTGTTGGCGGTGTATTTGAATCTGGCCTTGTTCATTAGTGAGGAACACGTAACCCGTATCTTCAATTTTAAACCCATTGAGCAAAGTAACCATGTCTCCCATAGATTTAGAGAGACCTGACATTGATGTACCATTAAGATCTTGGAAATTGGCAAACATTTTCACTTCGCCATTTGCCTCTTGGAACACACTCACGGACGTTTCTTGACCAGACGACGTAAATCCAAAGAACCAAGCATCTTGCGTTCGGTTAAGTTGACGTAAGAATCCGTTTTGATTCCAGTAATATGCCGTTTGACGATTCGCTACCGACGCATCATTAAGGCCATACTGTGATTTAACGTTATTGAGCTGCTGAACCAACTGAACTTCTACTGACGGATCACGGTCTGTATTAGATAGGGCTTCAACAATAAATTCGTTTGTAGCCAGCTGTTTTGCCGCTTGTTGCATTTCGACAACTTCGCGGTCAATTTCGGTATTGATTTGCTGCAACATCGCAGGTAGCTCGATGTCAATAAGACGATGGCTCAATACATCTCTCGCATGACGCTGAGCCATAACACCAACAATGATTGTTGATGCTAGAACAGCAAACGTAATGCCAAGTACAACCTTCTGTTTGATGCTCAAGGAATAAAGTTTCAACATATTCGGACCTTTTAAAAGAATCACTTGTTATTGGCCCCACAAGGGGAATCAGGTGCATATCTCATGACACGCACACCACGGAATCTTTATCGGCTCATATGTACAAAACTAGAGGCATTTCTCATTATATTATGAAAAATAAATGTAACACACTGTCAAATAAGCACTTTCAGAGATAGCACGTACTTGCAATTCTCTGTAGCGTCCCAATATTGAAAAGATAAATTGCAATAGAGCGTTGGAACTTTTTTCACATGGAAAATGACCAATACTCAACACGAAAATCACATGGATACCGAGAGTCCAAAGCATGCATAAATCTAACTTCGAAACTCTTCAGCAATACTTAGAGTCGCAGATCATCGGACAGCAAGATCTGGTAAAGCAACTGCTTGTTGCGCTTCTTGCGGATGGGCATATTTTAGTTGAAGGCCCTCCTGGGTTAGCAAAAACCCGTGCAGTAAAATCACTCTCAGACTGTGTTGAAGGCGACTTCCACCGCATTCAGTTCACCCCAGATTTGCTGCCAGCCGATTTAACCGGCACCGATATCTACCGTCCCGAAACCGGAGAATTCACTTTCCAATCAGGTCCTATCTTCAACTCGCTTATTCTTGCGGATGAGATAAACCGTGCGCCAGCCAAAGTACAAGCGGCAATGCTTGAAGCAATGGCAGAGAAACAAGTCACAGCAGGTCGTCATACCTACCCGCTGCCAGAGTTGTTTTTGGTTATGGCAACTCAAAACCCGATAGAGCAAGAAGGGACCTACCCCCTTCCTGAAGCGCAGCTAGACCGCTTTTTATTGCATTTAGAAGTGGAATACCCAGATGCGGAGCATGAGCTATCTATCTTGCGTATTAACCGCGGAGAAGCAAAAGGCGAAGCAAAGGTTGAACGCCCAATGTTAAGCCAACAAGATATATTCACCGCACGTAAAGAAGTGTTGGATATTCATATGGCGGAAACGATAGAGCAGTACATCGTCCGTTTAGTTATGGCGACACGTCAAGCCAACGAATATGACACTGAGTTGGACAAGTGGTTGTCAATGGGTGTGAGTCCGCGTGCCACCATCGCTCTTGATCGCTGTGCACGTGCGCACGCTTGGCTTGCTGGTCGTGATTTTGTCTCTCCGGAAGATGTTCAAACCATGGCTTATCCGGTACTGCGCCACCGTTTATTGTTGAGTTACCACGCTCAAGCGGAAGGCATTACGGCAAACCAGGTCATCGATAAACTGCTAAACCTTGTTGGCAGTGCATAAACAGGTGAGTGATATGTCCGCTACACATTCATTACCACCTCATGCGAATGGGGTGACATTAACCCTTGAAGAGCTGCTCCAATATCGCACTCAATCTGTACGTTGGTTACCACCAGCACAGAGTCTCTGGTCGCAGATGAGTGGTAACCATACCAGTCGCCAAAAAGGGCGAGGTATGGATTTTATGGAGGTGCGCCAATATCAACCTGGCGACGATATTCGCAGCATTGATTGGCGAGTCACCGCTAGGACCGGTAAAGCACATACGAAGTTGTTTGCAGAAGATAAAGAGCAAGCGGTCATTCTTTATCTTGATCTAAGTTCTAGTCTACATTTTGGATCTAAGTATGTACTCAAATCCGTTCAATTGGCCCACTTTGCCAGTGTTCTAATTTGGCTAACTCTAGCTAAAAAAGATCGCATCGGCGCAGTGATTGATGACGGACATCAATGTCTTGAATTTCGCCCCTCTTCTTTACAAAGACAAGGGCTGCGGATTCTTAACGCCATAGTCGACATACATAATGCGCAAGTAACTCGTACTGCAAGCAACGACACTCGTACACTGCCGTATGCACAAGTATTGGAGACACTTCATACGCTCACCCCAAAAGGCAGCGAATTGATTATGCTCAGTGATTTTGCCCACGTAACACCAACGGAACTGGCACAACTACGTCGACTCAAACAACACAATAGCGTAAGGGCTGTTCAGTTTTATGATCCGTTAGAAAGAGGCGAAACAGACTTTAGAGGTCAAGTGAAAGCTTCGGATGGGCAGCATAGTCAATGGTTTAACTTTGGCTCTAAAGGACAACGAAGAGAACTCGAAAGCCACTTTACCCAACATCAAGAAACCATTAAGCAGCAATGCCATTCAATAGCAATTCCATTTAACACGCTATCAAGTGGCTGGCCCTTAATTTCACAATTAAGCTAACAAACTGACAAGCAGTATTTATTAAGCAGTAATAATAATGACAACAAACAACCAAAGCCTAAACCTTGAACCTTTGATTTTGCCAAACGCACCGGATTGGTTTCCGCTCGCTTGGGGATGGTGGGTGGTGCTTGCAGCCACCTTGCTCTTCGTTTTCGGCATTTGTCTTTATGTGAGATGGCGTAAAAAACACTTACGCGCAAAAAAGACAGCATTAACACTTTTAACTCAACCTACCGCGCCTCATACCCCATCTTCTGCTCTGGAAATATTGCGCCAGGCAGCATTGAGTTACTTTCCGCGTGAAGAGATCGCACCATTAACCGGAATCGCTTGGTATGAATTTCTCGATAGCCATACCAAAGAAAGTCGATTCGTAGACAAACAACATCAGTGGCAAGAAGCGTTGTATCAGAATTCTTCCCAAGGGCAGCATCAAAGCTTGGTAGACGATTGTGTCTTTTGGATAACCTACGCTTTGCCACCAAAGAAAAAGGCAAATAACCGTGACTGAGCAAACACTCATAACCGATCTTGCCCAATGGCTAAACATTGAATTTGTCTGGTGGTGGGCACTGTTTTTGTTGCCCATCCCATGGCTGGTATACAAGTTCCTGCCACAAGAATCTCAACAAGCCGAGATCAAATTGGCGTACTTACCAACCAATGAGAATCGCAGCAAGCCTAAGCAAGCGCTGCAAAAAGCACTTTCAATCGCGATCTGGGGCCTTCTTGTCGTCGCTTGTGCGCGTCCAGTTTGGTTTGGCGATCCCGTTGAATTCCAACCCAAGTATCGGGACTTGATGTTAGTCGTCGATCTGTCCGGTTCGATGCAGCAGGAAGACATGGAACTCAACGGCGAATATATCGATCGCCTCACAGCAGTCAAAAAAGTTCTGTCTGATTTCGTAGCAAAGAGAAAAGGTGACCGTCTCGGAGTTGTTTTGTTTGGCGACCATGCTTATTTGCAAACACCACTCACTGCAGACCGCAAAACCGTCATGCAGCAGATTAATCAAACCGTCATCGGCTTGGTTGGTCAACGAACCGCCATTGGTGATGGTATTGGTTTAGGCACAAAAACCTTTGTAGACAGTGAAGCTCCGCAACGAGTCATGATTTTGCTCAGTGACGGCAGCAATACTGCAGGGGTGCTCGAGCCGCTAGAAGCAGCGGAAATTGCGAAAAAATACAACGCCACTGTTTACACCGTGGGCGTGGGCGCTGGTGAAATGATGGTAAAAGAGTTTTTCATGACTCGCAAAGTCAACACCGCAGCCGACTTAGATGAACAAACACTGACTAAAGTGGCAGAGGTGACAGGTGGACAATATTTTCGAGCGCGAGATACAGAAGAGCTCGAAAAGATTTATGACACCATCAACCAGCTAGAACCCGTATCTAGCGACACACAAACTTGGCGCCCTCAGTCTGAATGGTTTCCATATCCATTAAGCGCTGCATTTGTATTGTCGGTATTGTTATTCCTATTAAGGAGAAAACATGGCTGAGTTTATTTTCCTCAATCCTTATTGGCTTTTGGGGCTCATCGTGATCCCTATTGCACTCTTGCTTAATCACAAATTTAGAGCCCAAAAGTCCACACTGATTGCCCCTCACCTATCGCGGATGCTCGGACAAAACACGCAGTCTAAGCATTACTTCACTCTATGGGGTTTAGCTTGGGCAATAACTTGCATTTCATTAGCGGGGCCAAGCTGGCAGTCCAATGCTCGACCAAGCTTTGAGTTAAACCAAAACCGTATCTTGGTGCTTGATATGTCTCGCTCTATGTTTGCTACAGACATCAAACCCAATCGGCTAGCACAAACACGTTATAAGGCGCTCGATTTGCTGCCTAAATGGAAAGAGGGAGCCACTGGACTTATTGCTTACGCTGGCGATGCCTATAACTTAAGTCCACTGACAACTGATTCCAGCACGCTTGCGGGGATTATCGAAAATTTGTCACCAGAGCTGATGCCTTTTCAAGGAGCAAACCTGCCTGCCGCGATTGAACTGGCGAACAACCAGTTTTCTCAAGCCGGCACGCAACAAGGCGATATCATCGTGTTAGCGGATGATCTTGATACGTCAGAGCTGTCTCGCGCGTTAGATTTAGTCCAAGGTACAAAGTTTCGCATTTCTGTTCTTGCCGTCGGGACTCCTAACGGTGCGCCTATCGCGCTGCCCGATGGCTCTCTGCTAAAAACGGCACAAGGCACAACCGTCGTAGCGAAAACAAACCTGAAAAACCTACAGACGCTAGCGAATAAAACTGGCGGTCTATTTGTTCCTATTCAGCACACCAACCGTGATGTTGAAAATATCGCGGCCTTTACTAATAACATTGGTAGCCAGCTTTCTGCGACCCAAAGCGAAGAAGTTAAAACTGATTCTCGTCTCAACAGTGGCTTTTGGTTACTGCCGTTGTTACTTCTTCCTGCGGCTTTACTGTTTCGACGCGGCCTGATTTGGGTGGTAGTTGCGACTGCAGTCCCAGTAACGTGGACACCGCATGCAGAAGCTAATCCGTTCTTAAATGCCGACCAACAAGGAGCGGAACTATACAAGCAAGGTGAGTATGAACAGGCGCAAAACCTATTTACAAACCCAAGCTGGAAAGGAGCCGCCAGTTATCAAAAAGGTGACTACGAAGCCGCTATCGAAGCATTTTCTCATGATGCCTCCCTTAACGGCCGCTATAACCTCGCCAACTCGCTCGCTCAAAATGGTCAATTAGAAGATGCGGCTGATTTGTATAAAAAACTGCTAGAGGAAAAGCCTAACTTTGAAGCCGCGAAGAAAAACCTATCGGTTGTAGAAGAAAAGCTAAAACAGCAACAGCAACAGCAACAGCAACAGCAACAGCAACAGCAACAGCAACAGCAACAGCAACAGCAACAGCAACAGCAACAG
>NZ_JAWOVY010000006.1:0-71446 GCF_033340155.1 Vibrio sp. 1562 | reverse complement strand
CAACAAAAGTCTCAAAACGAAGGGAAAGAAGCGCAAGGACAACAGTCACAAAATCAGCAAGATTCTGAAAATAAAAAAGAAAAACAAAAAACGGAACAACATCAACCGCAACGAGATGACAAGCAAGTGAAGGATCAAGATGAACCAATACAGGCTAAAGCGCATCCCGAAAAAATGCATCAGGATGATCCTGAGTTCCGTCGACTAGAAGCAGTAGAAAGTGCTCGCGACCCAAGCTTTTTGATCCGTGCGCAAATGCAACTTCAAGCGCAACAAAAACAACCTCCACAACAATCTCAAAAGGAGTGGTAAGCCTGTGATGAACAAAGGCGTAAAACTGGTCTTTATTTTTGTGGCCAGCCTAATATCCAGTTTCTCGGTGATGGCACAGACACTTCAAGCTAGTGTGAATAAAACACAAGTAGCCAAGAATGAAGTGATTAACCTCAGAATCATTTCAGATACTGAGCTCAGCTCAGACTCAATCGACTTCAATGTTCTAGAGAAAGACTTCTTCTTGGGTCAACCTCGTTATGGCCGCTCTAGCAATAACATTAACGGAAGAAAATCAGTGCGTACCGAGTGGAGTATCTCAATTGCACCAATGAAAGAAGGTGTTCTGACTATTCCAAGTTTTTCCGCTGATGGTATGAAAACGGAGCCGATCAAACTACATGTCAACGCGAGCCAAACAGACCCCAATCTTGATGATCTATTTAGCTTCAATATTACGGTCGACAACAGTACGCTCTACCCTCAGCAATCTGCAACATTACGTATACAGCTTCTAATCAAAGCGGACACTCGACGCCTAGATAACCCACAAATAGTACCTCCGCAAATTGAAGGCATGAAGCTTGAGGCACTGGGTGGCTTACAGCAAAGACAGAAGATCTTAAATGGGTTAGAAGTAGCGGTCATAGAGCAGTCGTTTCGCCTAACGGCCAATCAACCAGGCACTTATACCTTGATAGGTCCTAAACTGACCGGTTCTTATATTTATGGCGACAGCTTGACGGGCTCAACCAAAATAATGCCTATCAACACCAAAGCGGAACGCATGCCAATCACGGTCAAACCGATTCCGAGCGAATTTAAAGGTGAATGGCTTCCTGCTTCAGCGTTAGAAATGACACAGAGCTGGCAAGACGATCAAGGTAACCTACTGTCGATTAACGCGATCAACACAGTAAAGCAAGGTTCTTCACTCACTCGAACCATTCAAGTTAAGGCTCGCGGTACACAAGCCGAATATCTGCCACGAGTCAATATTAGTTACCCGAGTTCACTGCGCGTGTATCCCGAACAACCTAAGTTCGATAGCGGAAGAGATGGCACCGTTACCATGACGGTGAAGCAAGTCATTATTCCTACAGAGGCCGGGAAATATACCTTACCAGGATACGACGTGAACTGGTGGGACAGTCAAAATGATGAAGCGAAGAAAACAACGTTACCAGAGCTAACATTAGACGTAGAGAAAAATGACACTGGGCTAATCACGTTGCCGGAATCGCCTCTTTCAGCGCCTTTAGTGCCAGCCCCTAGTCCTGAATCAAGCGGCGGTGTAAACAGTCTCTGGCGAACGTTAACCTTTGTTTTCTTAGGGCTTTGGATAATGACATTGGGAATCGCAATTTGGGCATGGAAAAAGCGGTCAATAACAGCGAGTGGAACGGTTTCAAATACTGAACAACCACTTTGCATCGACGCGCTAAAAAAAGTCATCGAAGAGGGCGATGCTGCGAAAATTGAACGCTCTGTAAATGAGTATTTAACCACTCATCAAGACAGGTTAAACCCTGGTGACGTACAAGCAATTAAGCAAGAGCTTAATGCCATGAATCAAGCGCGTTTTAGTGCTAACCAACAACCTTGGAGCCCTGATTCGCTGTTAGCGAAAATTCAAAACCTTGGCAAAGCAAACGTAACGAAAACCGACCACCAACTCGAAAAGCTATAAATAACTAGATAACAATGGCAGCTCTCATGAGCTGCCAATTCTCTTATCCGGCCAAATTTTGCTTTAGCGGTTTTATCTAGAGCACCAACCGCCGCTTCTTCCCTATCAAGTTGCTCTTATGAACATCACTTACTCAACAAAACTTGGGGCTCGTATTCGTATCGCCTTACACAATTTCGCCCATGATTCTTCGCTTGATAGAGTGCCTTATCCGACAACTGATATAAATGGTCGAAATTAAAGTCTTTGCCTTTCGCTTTATAACAGGAGTAACCGACTGAAACGGTAAGTAACTCCCCTTCTGGGTTATGTCGATGCTTTATCCCCTCGCCCTCGATGCACTGACGAATGCACTCTGCTCTCAGTCGGACCTCCTCTTGCTCAGAACCAATCATGAGCAATGCAAACTCCTCACCTCCGATACGGCAAAAAACTTCATCTTCACCTTTGGTATGATGATCCAAGATATAGCCAATTCGCATCAATGCGATATCGCCTTCGAGATGACCATAGTGATTATTGAATAAGCCAAAATGGTCAATATCAATCAGGATCAGGCCAAACGACATGTCGTCTTCACACTCTAGGGCACAATATTTTTGCATCACATGTTCTAACATGCGGCGATTACCAAGACGCGTCAAAGGATCGAGCTTAGAAAGTACCTCAAGCTGTCGATTGGCTTCCTCCAACTCTTTTGTTCGGTTCTGAACCTCCAGCTCTAAGTTTTCGTTTAATTCGCGAATCGCCTCTTGAGCTTGAGTACGTTGCAATACTT
This sequence comes from Vibrio sp. 1562, assembly GCF_033340155.1. Lineage (NCBI taxonomy): Bacteria > Pseudomonadati > Pseudomonadota > Gammaproteobacteria > Vibrionales > Vibrionaceae > Vibrio > Vibrio sp. 1562. Next base: position 68,705 of record NZ_JAWOVY010000006.1, on the reverse strand, counting down.
CAGCTAAGCTGGACGCGAACATACGAATCACTTCACGTAACTGAGAAGTTAACGGCGCACGTGTCAGCAAATTATCAACAGCGATAAAGGCGATAGGACCACTGCTATTTGAAGTCAATACCGTCATCGCAGCCCAACCAAAGCCAACAATATTACAGTCATGATAAATAGGCACTGATTCTTCAAATGCGACTTCGTTTGGCATTGAGCGAGCCAAATTTATAAGAGAGAAATCTTGGGTTTCGCCAAAGAAGTAAGATTCATCCACCACGTTACCTTGAATATCGGTACCCCACGTTCCTTGCATGTAAGAGCAATTTTCATCAGTTAAAAACACCGCCATTCGATCAATACCAAGATTTTTAATGGCGAAAGTGACGGCCGATTTGCATACTCCACTGACAGTAGTGCAACGTGATAACTCAACCATGCTTGAATGCAACATGCGTACGTTTTGTTCTTGGCGCTTACGAATGTAAATTTGAGAGAAGAGTGAACCAAACGAGTCCAACATCTGTTTTTGATATGCCGTTATCGGCTTACGATGAATAAAGTTATCTAGCGCGAACCACCCAAACGGTTCATTGCCATCGCGTAAAATCAACATCGCATTCCAGCCCTGCCCGATGACCTTGCCTGCTGTGTATATTGGCGCGTCTTCTACAATCACTAAGTTGCTCTCAAGGCTAGATAACGCGGTGATATACTCCTCGCTAAGTTGATGTAAATCGTATTGTGTGTGAAATTCATCAATCGTAATTCCTGACTCATCCGTGCCGTATGTACCACTGAAGCTGCGCTTTTTCATATCGAGAAGCATCAGTGTAGAGCGATCAAACCCAAGTCGTTCACGTAACGCTTCGACGGCTTTGTAGTACAAGTCCTTTAAAGAATCAGGATTAGAGATTTCGAGTGCAACTTGCTGAACTAACTTCATATTTTCGATAAAGCGCTCGCGTTGGCTAATCTCATCAACATATTGCGCTTCACGAATATCTCTGTGCCTGATCTCTTTCGAGGCATTTTTTTCAGCACGAATACATTGCCAACGCGCCGCTGCGAGCTGCATTGCGTCGTAACTTTCTTCATAGATATTATGTGCTGTGCGAGCATGTACAGATTGAATCAGTAGGTAGGTACGTTTGATAGGCGTGTTGTCGAGCATCATGATGTAACTATCACCGCCTAAATCTCGGGTGTGATTCCAGTTACAAGTGTTGATCGCCAGAGGTATGATGCTTTCAGAGGTATCAAACTGACTTGCCCACTCCCAGAATGTCTCAGGATAGTTTTGGGTTGGGTAAAGCTCTCCGCGAGAGAAGCTCATTGAATGACGAGGGTTAATTGAAGGATCTTCAAAAATAGCGAGGGCTTGAGGGGAGAACAGACTCTCTAAATGATCAAAGATTGCCTCCGCTAGCAACCGATGGTCCCTCGTTGAAGACACTTTTCTTGTAAAACTTCTTAAACTCACCCTACCAACCTAATCTACTTTTTTATCCTCGATAAAAAACTACTTAGGCCATGATATGCAATCAATACGTTCAAATTTGAGCTGTTAAGTCATTCGCAAAATTATCAGACTTAGTGTTACATTCGAGAGCTCTTCAGCACTTTTAAAGCCATGTTTCACATAAGTTACATGCTTTATAAACTGGGGAGGAAAGTTGTACTTATTTACAAGATTTTTGTGTTGGTAGATGTTTTAAGCCTACGACTTAAAAAGAAAAAGGCCCCTCATCAAGAGGGGCAAAGTTACCATCGCTTATAGTTATTTAGTTATGCTTGTAAATACGGTGGATTAACCGAAATCACCATTTACGTAGCCTTGAGTACGGTCGTCTTGAGGGTTGCTAAAGATCACTTGCGTATCGTTGTGCTCAACCAGTTCACCCATTAGGAAAAACGCAGTGCGGTCAGAGATACGACGCGCCTGTTGCATTGAGTGAGTCACGATAACGATGGTGTAGTTCTTCTTTAGCTCTTCCATCAGTTCTTCGATTTTGTGTGTCGCAATTGGGTCAAGTGCCGACGTTGGCTCATCCATCAGAATCACATCCGGCTCCATCGCGATTGTACGTGCAATACATAAACGTTGCTGCTGACCACCAGAAAGACCGAATGCGTGTGATTTAAGGCGATCTTTCACCTCATCCCAAAGTGCAGCACCGCGCAGCGAACGCTCTACCACTTCATCAATTGTCTTTTTGTCTTTGATACCTTGAGCACGTAAGCCGTAAGCCACGTTCTCGTAAATACTCATCGGGAATGGATTTGGCTTTTGGAATACCATGCCGACTTTGATGCGAAGGTCAGCAACATCAATGTTGCCGTAAATATCTTCGCCGTCCATCGCCAATTTACCTGTAATTTTCACGCCTTCGATTAGATCATTCATTCGGTTCAAACAGCGTAGAAGCGTTGATTTTCCGCAACCTGACGGGCCGATAAGTGCAGTTACTTGGCGAACTGGAATTGGTAAGTTGATCGATTTCAGTGCTTGGTTGTCACCGTAGAATAGGTCTAGGTTTTCAATATCAAATTTGTTCATTGTCTTAATCTCTTAATTCTTGAATTCGTGTCTTTTAACGTGCGTTCTTAATTAGTGTTGTTAGTAAGTTGCGGTGTTAAAACGTCTAGCAATCAGTTTCGTTACCATGTTGATCAAGAGAACAACTACGATAAGCACTGTTGCCGTACCGTAAGCCTGATTCCATTCTTCAACGGTAAACAGTTCGGTAGTCAGTTTGTATAGGTGAACGGTTAGCGTACGACCTGAATCCAATAAAGAATCCGGAATACGTGCAACCATACCTGCTGTCAGGAATACTGGAGCAGACTCACCAATGACACGACCAATACTTAGAATGACCGAGGTTAAGATACCTGGCATTGCGCTCGGAAGAATCAAACGCCAGATAGTGTAAATCTTAGAAGCACCGAGGCCATAAGAGCCTTCACGGTACGTTTGTGGTACTGCCATCAGCGCTTCTTCCGTTGTACGGATGATAACTGGCAGGATTAAGATACTTAGCGTCAATGCACCCGACAGAATCGAGAAGCCAAGGCCAAGAATCGCCACGAAGAAAGTCATACCAAACAGGCCGAAAATGATCGACGGGATACCCGCCAATGACTCGGTACAGAATCGGATGATTTTCACCAAACGACTGCCCACTTTCGCGTATTCGGTCAAGTAGATTGCCGTCATGATACCGAGTGGCGCTGCCACTGCGATAGAAGCGATAACCATGTAAATGGTCGCCACAATCATTGGGAAGATACCGTGCTCTTCACCTGTGCGCGTATAGTTATCAGTAATGAAGTTCCAATCTACGTGTTGTAGACCGTTTGATAAGATGTACCAGATAATCCAGAACAAGAAACCTACCGTTAGTGCTGCCGAAATCCAGACAAATGCGTTAAAGACATTATCTTTGAACTGGCGTGCTTTTTTTAGTTTTGCGCGATCCATAATAGTCACCTTTAACGAGCGATTACTTCGCTTTTTCTCGGTTTAGGTACAGTAGTACAGCGTTCAACGACATGATGAAGACCAGAAGTACTACACCTGTAGCGTAAAGTGCGTTCGCGTGAACACCACTTGCGTAAGACATTTCAATAGCGATGTTTGCAGTTAGTGTACGAGCCGAATCCAAGATGCCTTCTGGCATTGCCGGCGCGTTACCCATAACCATGATAATCGCCATGGTCTCACCCAACGCACGACCGATACCCAGTATCACACCTGTCATGATGCCTGAGCGAGCCGCTGGAACGAGCAACTTAAAGATGGTGTAGATTTTCGATGCGCCCAGTGCCAAAGAACCTTCTTTATAAGTACGAGGGACAGCGCGAATAGACGTTTCAGAAACCGTAATTACTGTTGGTAGAATCATCACACCAAGAACAATAATACCGGCCAAGATAGTGTTACCTGCAGGTACATCAAATACTTTCTGAATCAATGGAACGATAATAACCAGACCGAAGAAACCGTAGACCACTGAAGGAATACCGGCTAGCAGCTCAACCGCTGGACGGATAATGTCTGCTAATCGCTTTGGTGCGATTTCAGCGATAAAAATGGCGGTCAGAACACCAATTGGAACCCCAACAATGACAGCACCAGCCGTCGATACGATAGATGCCACAATCATGGTGGCGACACCGTAAAGCGCAGGTGGTAACCAGTTTTGTCCTAAGACAATGCCCGATACGCCTGCTTCTTGGAATGCCGGAATACTCTCTCGAACGATGAAGTATGCAATAACGGCCAATGAAACAATGCCGATTACGGCACTCGTTAGGAACAAGCCGTGGAAGATGCGCTCTTTCCAGTCTACACGACGCTTCTCGCGTAGGCCTGACTTGCTGATAGCTCTAGCGTCAGTATTCATAAGCTTTTCACTATTTGTTGCGATGGTCATTTAAAAATCTCACGGTTCTGGGCAATGCCGTTGAACACAATGGATAGAAAAGGCTCAGCCCGAAACGTTGGGCTGAGCAAACTTTAGAGTCCCGATGGGATTAGTTAACTGAGATGTAACCTTTTTGGTCAACTAGCGCTTGCGCTTCGTCAGTTAGCATCCAGTCTAGGAATTTTTGCGTTTCTGTTGATGGCTTGCCTTCTTTGTAAAGAACAAGGAATGGACGCGCTACTTTGTAAGAACCGTTTTTAACGTTAGCTACCGTTGCATCAACGCCGTCGATTGCTAGCGCATTAACAGTGTTGTCTACAGTACCAAGAGAAATGTAGCCGATTGCGTATGGGTTAGATGCAACCATTGTTTTCAGTGCGCCGTTACCGTTTGCAACTTGAGCACGTTGAGAGATAGCTGATACCTTCTTACCAGAAATCTTCATTTTTAGAGACATGATGTCTTCAAATGCGCCACGAGTACCAGAAGCTGTGTCACGAGTAATGGCTACGATTGGCTTGTCTGCACCACCGACTTCTTTCCAGTTTGATACTTCGCCTTTGTAGATTGCAGTCACTTGCTCGGCTGTTAGACCTGGCAGTTTGTTTTGTGGGTTAACAACCACTGCAATACCATCACGAGCAACCACTTCTTCGATTAGTGTTGATTCTTTTTCAGAGTCTTTTAGATTACGAGAAGACATACCAAGGTCTGCTGAACCATTTTTCGCTGCTTTTACACCAGCTGAAGAACCAGGACCTTGAACTTCGATAAATACGTTAGGGTTCTTCTTCATGTACGTTTCAGAGAAAACTTCCATCAGTGGAGTTACGCTGCTAGAACCCACTGCAGAGATAGTTTCTTTAGCAGAAACAGGAGTCACTGCCATTGCGCCTAGAAGTGCGATTGCACCGATTACTGTCTTTTTCATCACAATTTCCTTAAGTGGCTTTATTGCCGTTGTGTTTCACTTGAACGGTGCTCACTTTAGAATTTGAATATGACAGTTGTGTTTCACTTAGTTGAACCCTCTATGACACGTTGTCATTTCTAACTATTAATTCCGCGACTTATCCCTCTCTCAATTTGAACGTAACGTTTTTATAACGTTGCCTCATGTTCAAGATGATAACCCCATCGATTTTGGTACATTTCATAACAATTAGATATGAGTAACTCATTGATTTGGCAAATATAACAATTAAAATCGAAATGCTTATTTATAAAAAAGATAATAATCAAACCGATAGAGGGTCAATCTCATGCGTCAATTTCTTAGTACGCTTTCTATTAAACTTCAGGTTTTTCTGCCTGTTCTATTCACAGTTATATTACTCATCATTGGACTGAGTGTCGGAATCGGTAAACTCGATCAAGCATTCAATAAGGTTTCGGCTTCCACCCATAAGCTAATCATTCACAAAGAGGAACTTAGCGGCATCGTAGACAACACTTACGCCATGCGCATCAAAGCCATTTATAGTCTATTTAGAGCCGAAGATGTTCAGTCTCTCAACCAAGAGCTTTCTGAGCGACAAAACAAAAACCGCGATTTTCTTAACTCCATCGACAATCTCCCTGGCGTTCAAAATGAAGTCAATGCTATGCGTAAGGCCATGAATCACTATGTTGATTTCACTCGCGTTACCATGACACCTCTGCTCACCACTAAACACACTTCTGATTACACCACCTCTGATTTCAATCAAAAGTACGAATCTGCAATGGCTGAGTATCGATTAGCTGGCGAAGCGATGATCAACGCCATCGACAAACTATCTAAACAATTGAATCAAATCGTCACCGATGAAGTCGAAACGAATGGCGAACAACATTCAACCACGCTAACTTACAGCGCCGTCTCGCTTGCGGTGATCTTGAGTGCCGCTTCACTTATTAGTTGGGTACTCGCCAGCTACATCGTTGCGCCGATTCGTAACCTTCAAGTAACGATGCAGGAAGTCGCGAAGGGAAACCTACTAGTTAAGGCCGAAGCCATCGGGAAAAACGAAGTGTCTCAGCTGGCTCGAGATGTAAACCAGACCATAGAAAAACTACGTGAAACTGTAAGCGCATTGGTTCGCATTAGTGAAGATGTGGCATCAGCATCAACCGAGTTAGCAACTGTTATGACTCAAAGCAGCGTCAACTCGGATCAAGAAAAGCAAGAAGTTGAGCAAGTAGCCTCGGCGATCAATCAGCTAGAGTCGACCGCAGCTGAAGTATCGACCAATGCACAAGAAGCCGATAGTGCATCAAATCAAGCACGTACGTTAACCTCACAAAGTATAAGCATGTTTGGGGAAAGTACTCGCGCAAGTGAAAAGATGGCGGAACAACTTAACGAAGCCGCTGCCGTCGTGACTTCGCTAAAAGATCAATCAGAACACATTGGTCGCGTGATCGAAGTGATTGAAGGTATTTCTGAGCAAACGAATCTACTTGCACTGAATGCAGCGATTGAAGCTGCACGAGCGGGCGAAAGTGGCCGAGGCTTTGCGGTAGTGGCCGATGAAGTACGTATGCTGGCAGCGCGAACTCAGGAGTCCACCAAAGAGATCCAAACCATTATAGAAGAGCTACAGCAACAATCTGGTCACGCAAATGAAAGTATGCATTCCAGCTTAGCCATGTTGTCAGACAACCAAGCTCTGACACAAGAAGTTAGCCAATCACTTGCTAATATCAGTAATGCTATCGCCGATCTGAACTCAATCAACACTCAAGTTGCAACCGCATCAGAAGAGCAGAAACAGGTCACGGCTGATATCAACAACAACTTAACGAACATCTATGAACTAGTGAGCCAGAACGTCACTGGCATTACGCAATCCGCTGCTGCCGCTCAAGAGTTGTCTGGTTTAGCAGAAAATCAAAAACATCAACTTAAGCAGTTCCAAGTTTAAATACTCTGCTCAACACGATAAGTTCCAAAGGTTAGAAAAGAAAAAGCTCCGCACTGGCGGAGCCTATCATAAAGGCAAAGCTATCAACCCTTATTAACGTAATAATTATTATTCATCTGTCACTAACAAGAGAGAGCTTTTGAAACTTGAGTTTAACGGATCTCTATTGAAAACCTCACCATTAGTCGTATCAAAAGTTGCAACATGCTTACCGTCGCCATTAGGTGTGTTGCTCCAGACATAACGCCCTAGAACATCATCTCCATCTTTCAGACTATAGCCGCTAGCAAACCCTGTACTATTTATGGCTGGGCTGTGGCAAGCTCGCTCAGTTAGAGATACTAGCTCTTTGATATTTGCTAGTCGCCAATTTTTTTTGTCAGCAAAATTGTGAAGAGGATGGTTGCCGTCCTTATTACGAATTTGTTTGGCTGTGGAGAGAGCGAGTTGCCATGACATTGTAGATCGCGTCCCCTGGCATTCTTGGTTTCCTACATTCCATGTCATACCAACTGGACAGCGCATCCATGTTAGACCTGTTTTCAGGTCAGTTACGGTACCGCTCTCAGAATATGTATAACGCGTGTTAGGTGCCGTTTTAGCAAAGTCAGTAGAACACTCTTGTGCAGCTATTGCAGTTTGAGAAGCCAAAGTAAGAGATAGTACAGTTATTAATTTCTTCATCTTATTGCCCCTTAACTGCGACTAGACGGATTGGGAATTGGTAAGAATCATCGGCACCCGCACTTGTGTTGCTTGATCGAATCTCGACGTATGAAATAGTGCCTCTATCTTTGCCCCGGGAGACAATCGCAGGGAAATAAATCTCGCCATCAATAAGTTGTGATGATGCATTCGTAAACTTAAAGTCGCTATGCCAAAACGCACCATATCCTAAATAAGGGCTACCTATGGTTTGCTGTGGAAAGTATTTAACATTAAAACCATAGACGTTGTATTTTGCATATTCATCGTTCGGAGCAAACAGTGTTTGTTCACCAAAGTCTAGTAAGTCATAAGTCTCACGGTAAGTAGGCAAGCGCCAACCAGTGATTCCACATAACGATTGTTTGTTTATGTACTGAACATATTGGCTAGTGGTACAAACTTCATCACCAGCGTCTTTACAACCTGCAAGCTCTACATCTTTGCTAAATGGCTTAAATGTTTCAGACTCAAACGCAAATAGGCGATCTTTAAATTGAACTGAGCTCGCATCCGCACTTTTGTTTTCCCAAACAAGACCAGTACGCTCGTCCATAGTACAAGCCCACTCAGTCGCATCTGCAGCTAAAGCAGCACCTTGTGAATCTAACTTAACGAACTTAAAGCCTGCGCCTGTCGACGTTTGCTTGTCCTCTTTGTCGAAGCCGTACTCCGCATCTTGACCAGGGTAAGACGCTTGAACCTCTGCTACGTCTGCTGCTCCTTCAGCAAAATAAAGAACGGCGCCCGTATCGTTACTACCAACCGTTTGTTCAGCAACCGCTACAATTTCTTCAGCAAATGCACTCACTTCCACTTCAGACAGAAGATCAGAGGCCAATGATTTACCCTGGAAGCTAAGGCTTTGAGCAAGCAGCGCTACGCCTTGGGTCATTTGTTGTGGCTGCATTGCAGCTAATAGTGCAACCGTGTTTTGCTCTAGCTTATCTAGCTCGCTGGCTTCTGCGTTAGACATTACCGTTCCAGACAGAGAAACACCGGCATCGGTGAGTTGTGCTTTCACAATCTCTTCAGCTTGAGCAACGGTTTTACCGTCAACCACAAGACCTGCGAGCAACGTTGTTACACCATTGACCGTGTTACCCGTTGCTAAGTTTTGGCCCGGAGCCGCAAGACGCAACGTTTGGTTCGAACCTTGATCAACTTGAGCAAGAATGGTGCTGGTTAGTACGTTTCTGTCGCTTGAAGTCAGGCTAAATTTACCGGCATTATCCGTTTTAGCACTCGGCTCGGTCGTATCACAAACGTAGTTTTGGTTTAAATCGATGCACACTGGCGTATCAAGAAGTGTACCTGCAGAAACGATGGTGCCAGCTACATCATAGGTCGGTGCCGACGTGTCACCACCAGAACCACCGCCACAGCCAGCTAGGGCTAGTGACATAGCAACGAAAGAATATTGAAACTTCATAGATTTTATCTTCTTTTGATTTTAATTAACGAGAGCGAATCACTCTCACCATTGAAAGCAGGAAAAGTCCTAACAAGGTCCAAGGCGAACCACTGCCACCTGAACCACCGCCACTGCTTTCTTTAGTGGTATCAGCACTACACTGATACTGAGCAAAGTGACTCACACCCCACTCTTTCAACACCCCAGAGTTCCCTGACACGCGGTCAGACACTTCGAGACGCCAAGTACCCCAACTCGGTTGACCGACAAGTGCTTGTAACTCCTCGTCATACTGAGCGGTGAAGTAACCTTTAAATCCTTTGGTATTGCTTGATTGATGGCTAAGTAGCACGACCGATTTGCCTTGTGGAGACACTAGCGTCACTTGCAGATCTTGCAGTGAGTCATGTTCGATGTTCAGGTAAACCGCAAACGAATCATCAATCGTGCGTGACTTGTCCGATAGCGTCTGAGAGAACAGTCTGTCGCCCTGCTCCGGTAAAGCGGAATTCACTGATTGAGGCTGGATATCAAGCTCTGGCGTACCATTAACCAGCATCACCTGTTCACTCCACTGGTGAGTCTTTAGGCCTTCAGCAAATTGATAATCCAATGAAATAGAGGAATCGAATTGCGTGCCACATGCTAGACCGCTTGGTAACGCCACCTTCATTGAGGTCAAGTCAGAAAGCGTTTCATCAAAGTCGAAAACAGATGCGTTGTTTAGCTTCCATTGCCCTTTGATGCTCGCTTCACGGCCAGTTTGGCTCAGGCTCAAACCAACGTCTTGACCTTGTGCGATGTATCGAGCGTCATAGCGAACACGAAGAGGTGCTTTAAGTAAGTTGTGTCTGTTGAAGCTGTCCGTCAGGAATTGGGCGTAGTCTTTATTTGGGAACAAGGTGTTTGCGGCAAACACGGTCGACTCCGCCAGATCATGCATTTTCACGCCACGACCAATGCCGTACATGCCTTCAAGAACAATGGCGTCAAACTCGCGGAACACCCTATCGGTATCATCACCGTATCGTTCAACCGATGCTTTAAGCGCTTGAAACAGCGGCGTTGACCATAGCTCGTCACCTAGTTCACCGCCCACACTGACGTGCGCTGGGTACTCTGAGCTCTCGAAGTAACGTGCTCTTTGGTTCCATAAGCTACGAGTTGTTTTGCGTGTTCCGAACACACCGTCCCAGTTGAACACCGTATCTAACTCGAATTCTTGACCACGACGCGAAGCATCCAAATATTGAATGCGGTAGCTCGCGCTGCCCGCCCAGTAATCAGCAAAACCCTCTGCGATAGCACCAGTGTGACCGTACGCCCAATCCGGTACGATTTGGTAATGAATGCCATGCCCAAGCTCGTGTATCACGACATCAGCATCGACTGCATCCGGAGAAACACCACCGACACCCAGCATGAGTGCTTTCGGACCGTAATAGTAAGTAGAGTTATCTTTTGATAAACCGCGAGCATCAAAACGAAGCGGTTCATCAAACAAGTCGTAAGTCAGGCTTGTCAGATATTGGATCGAGCTATCAAGATGATAAAAAGCCATCAACTGTGGGAACGCATTGTCACCAAACTCGGTGCTTTGCATCTCATCAACACTGTCAAATGCTTGAACCCCTTCTGCGCTGAGGAAGTCCAACGTATCGAGTACAGGCGCTTCACCAGGTGCTGGGGCTGCAAATAAACCCGTCGCATCCACTTGCTTTAATCTTGGGTTAGAGAGGTAGAACTTACCGCCGGACTTTAAAACCTCGATCGACTTGGTGACGTACTCGATCGGCTGAGGGTAATCGGACAGTGCTGACCACGTCGATTCTGGTGCCGCTTGCTGTTGCATGGTGCGAAGATCTGGGTTGAATAAAGAAACCTCAACATTAACCAGACTTCCAGAGCTCAAAGCAGGTGGCTCTTGTGCTTGCAGTTGGCGAGGTGATTCCAATTCCATTGCAACCGTTGGTTTACCGTTGCGAATGATCGTATCTTCAAGGCTCTTAAACACTCGCACAACGTGATGATTTTTATCGGTTGTTACTACGAGGGTGCGCTGTGCTTGATATTCACCGTTTACCCAAACATCAAAATTGTAATGCTCACCAAGCTGAGACTGGGTTTTGTAACGGAACTTAAACTCGCCAGCTTCTGAGTAGTGGCTGTCTAGATAAGTTTTCGCTTGCGCTTCATTCGTTACCACAGAGTCCGTTGCGGGATAATCCCACTCTGCAGCCTGCGCCGCAGGGGTACAAGCAATAAGCAGCGAAAACGCCAATGGTTTTAGCTTCATGATTTCGTCCTAGAATTCGTATTTTGCAGTCAGCGTGAAGTAGCGCCCAGGCTCAGTTGAGTAACGCTTACTTTCCTCAGCGATACCCGCTACGTCTTGGTATCGGATGTACTCTTTGTCGAACAGGTTGACGATATTTGCGCTAACACGAAGGTCTTTGGAAACGTAGTAAGTTGCGCCAAGATCAAACGTATTCCACGCGCTTGTCTGCGCACACTCTGTCGCTAGACCAAGTGTGGTCTGGCATTTAGGAACGCGATCCATGGCAGCGGCCCAGTTCCAAGCCACGTAAACGTTGAAGTCTTGGTTGGCGTATTTCAGTTGAGCATTACCTTCGAATGGCGTAATGCTTCGAACGTATTCGCCTTCCGCGTCTTTGCCATCTACGTAGCCAAACTTAGTGCTGATGTCCCATTGTTTGGTGAGCGCGTACCCCGCAGAAAGCTCTGCGCCATAAGTCTCTACGCCATCAAGGTTTTGGTACTGTTTGATGTAATTACCAGTGCTTGAGTCAAAGCCTGTGGTCACAACATCGATGAAGTTTTCAAACTTGTTGTAGAACACAGACGCATAGACATGCGCACGACCGTTATCGAACTTGTTACCAATTTCAAATGAGTCGGAAGTTTCAGCTTCTAGATCCATGTTTGGTGCAATTACAAACGGCGTGAGCGGCACAAAGTCGTGGCTTACGAAGCCATACGCTTTATCGTATTCCGGAGCACGGTAACCATGGTTATAAGATACATAAGCAATGTTGTTGGCAAACATTTCACGAGAAACCGACAGGCTTGGAGATACCTCTGAGCTATCCATGTCTTTTAATGGGAAGCCGCCCACTTCACCCGCACCGTCTGGCGTGAGACGGTGCGCATCAAAGCGTAGGCCACCTGTGATGGTCCATTTATCCAGTTCCACCATGTCTCGAACGTACAAACCAATGTTATAAGCACGAGCAGGAGCGAAAGGTTGTTTGGTCGAAGGTGTTACTCCGTTCCAATCAATCTTGGAGTCGCTATCTGTGCGTTCGTAATAGTCAGTAGAAAGCTCGACACCGTAAGCCAATTGGTGCTCAGCATTTGCTGCATAAATCGTATTAGTGAAATCGCCACGGAAGCCAATTGTTTCGTCAATGAAGGTTTTGTGTTCCAGCTCGCGACGCTTGGTGATCAAACCATTGTGATCCACTTGGCGCATTAAACGGTTGGTGTCTTCCACCACTTCGGTGTGACGCCAGTAAACTTTGGTATCCAACTCTTCGAACCAAGTTGGATTAATCGGAGTCACCTCTGCACCAATATAAGCGCTGTACTCTTCTGTGGTTTCATCCTCAGCAAAGTCTTCAATATGCCAGATGCCATCAGGTTGAATGGACGGTGAACCCTCCAAACGCTCTTGATTCTGGGTGTAGAGTTCCGCTTTGGCTTTCAACATCACCTCTTCATTGAAAAAGTGGTTGATCGTATAAGCACCGCTGTAACCATCTAGGTCGCGGTTATACAAATCTTCATCAAAGTTACGTGTCTCTTGCCCCTGCCAGTATGAAACGTTAAACAAACTCTCTGTATCACCGGAACGAAAAGCTAGATTACTCGTGCCTTTGTACTTGTTGCTGATATCGGTGTAAGTACCGGAAACATCGGTGTAGAAGTCTTTGTCTTTTAAGAAATCACCCGGCTGACTGGATTCTAAAATCACCACACCGCCGATCGCGCCAGAGCCATGCACCGAAGAACTTGCCCCTTTAATGATTTGCAGCGATTCAAAATTGGATAAATCAAAAGTATCTCTCCCAACTGCATCATTAATGTCATTCGCACCGAAGCCATCCGCAGAACGAATGCCATCACGAACGATCATAATGCGGTTACCCGTCATACCACGGATGGTAATGTTTTGCGGACGTCCTGCACCGCCCGTCACACTTACACCAGGTTCGTTACGCAGCACGTCATATAGCTCGGTCTCGCCTCTTTCTTCGATTTGCTCGTTTGTGATAACCGCGACACTACCTGCCACTTTTGACAATGGCTGATCGATTTTATTGGCGGTTACCACCACCTCTTCCATTGAGAAAACCTTAGATTCGGCGTGCACTTGACTGGCAGCAAGTACCGAAAGTACTGCCGCTGACACTGGGGTAAGCTTCATTTACTGCTCCGCTTTAGATGTTTTAATGAGTGATAGTAGAAATGCGTATTCTTTTGCTTGTTGTTCTTGCGCTTGTCGTGGGTCCATTTGGTGGCCCGAATTAAAATCAGTTTGCAACAAGTACGGCCCGTTGTGCTCACTTAACGCTGAAACTTTAGCCAGATACTTTGCGCCTTCCCAATATGGCACGCGCTGATCAATTAAACCGACTTGAACCAACATGGGTGGGTAAGCGTTTTTATGGATATTGAGAATCGGATCGTACGCCTTCATTAACGCCAATTGTTCAGGTTTGGTTGGGTTACCCCATTCGCCATACTGCTGTGTGGTAAGCGGAAGTGAGGTATCCGACATACTTGCAACCACATCAACAAAAGGCACTTTAAGTACGACACCTGAAAACAATTTAGGATCTTGATTAACCGCTCCGGCCACCAACGTACCACCAGCACTAGAACCGATGGCGAAAACCTCTCTATTGCCACGTTCGAATGTTTGCAGCGCCTTCGCGGCCGCGACAAAATCACCAATAGAATTGGCTTTTCGCACACCACGGCCTTGCTCGTGCCATTCATCGCCAAAGTACCCACCGCCACGGACATGGGCGATAGCGTAAATCACACCTTGGTCGAGTAAACTGATAACCTGAGGCATAAAGTACGGTTTCATCGTAAAACCATACGCGCCGTAACCGTAAATCATCACAGGAGATTGTGGGTGCAATTTGTCTTTGCGATACGCCAAAGAGACCGGGACAGAAACGCCGTCGTGCTTAATAAAAATACGTTGGGATACATAACGCTGACTATCAAAGTCTTGGTAAGCATCTTGAGAGTACAAGGATTTATTCAGCGTTTTTACATCGAACTCTTCCCACTGAGGAGGCGTAGTCATCGACATGCTTCGGATACGAATTTTGTTTGATTCAAAATCGCCCAATGTGCTTAGCCAAGCGACATTACCATCGTGTTCCAATGGCAGTATCACTTTTTCCTGCCCTTGGTAAGAATACACCGTCAATGTCGACAAGTTGTTTGGCTTACTAAGTGCCACAACTCCTGCATCATAAAGGTAGAACTGTTCAAGCGGCTCACGAGGATTGGTAAAGCGTTGCCATGTTGCGCCAAGCGGTGCGAGTTCGGCTTGGTAAAGGGCGAACTTTCCTTCCAGGTTGCTTTTAAGATAAATATAACCTTTCGCCACATCCGCGTAATATTCCACACCCACTTCAGGCTTTCGCAATGAATCTGAGACAGTGCCCGTTTCTAGGTCGACAAGCTTCTGCTCTGTTGTTGACTCGTTGTTGCTTTGCAGCACAGCATAACGGCTATCTGCCGCACGATAGAAAGAAAGTAACCAATCTGACTTGGGTTCATTCCATAGGACTGTTTTTGCCAAAGATTCAGTGGAGATACGTAAGATCTGATGAGGTCGCTGGGTGCGCTTTTCTTTTGCAACGAGGAATGCCACTTTCCCGTTAGGTGACAACAATACGCCACTATCGACGTGCGTCGCCAGTTCCGTAGATTGACCGGAGAGTAAATCAACAACCACAGCACGATATTGTTCGCTGCCGTCGATATCTTCCGTGAAAAGTAGCGTGTCACCATTCACTTGCCATTGACCAAGTTGGTAGTACTGATGCGCAGATTGTCGTTCATCGAAATCGAACACCACGTTTTCTGGTGCATGTTGACTCGCACGGGATAATAGTAAGTAACGACCATCGCGACGCATTAGCGTCCACTCTCTTCCACTCACGATCGACCATGGCTTATCACCTTTGTCTGCCACCATGGTATCCCACTGCGTTAGTAGGTTTTTTGTCAACGTCTGATAACTTTTTTGGTGCTGTTCAGTTTTGTGGTTTTGTTCTGTTAGGTAGGTAAGAACTCGCTCATCTTTACGAGCATCATCTCGAAGCCAGTTGAAATCATCAGCAGCAAAGCCAGAACTAGAGGTAATTATGAGCCCTAAAAAAACATGAGTAAATTTCATATAGAGAGCGAATTCATTTATAGGATTAATACAATGGCGCGTATTCTGCCCTCAAATAAAAATGAGATCAATTATCATTTTCATGATCATGTGAGATTTTTATCTAGTGTGTGAGGAAAAACGTTTGCTTTGACCGAGGTTATAAAACTTAATAACTTCCTAAATTAGCGTTCTATGCTGTTTATATACAACCAGACGGATATAAAAGCTGACTAACGAGTGAGTATGGAAAGACGCTATTTCACCTAGCGACAGACATAAAAAATCCGAGTGCGAACACTCGGATTTTTAAGAACTAAAATCAATGGGAAACTACAGCAGCTTTTACTCTTCAGAGCTCGGTGCCGCTGGTTTTTTCTTAGGGATGAAGACATCATCACCCACAGATACGTTTTTGTAGAAGCTCTTGTCACGCTTAGCTGGTTTTTTCGCCGATTTTTTCGCTTGAGGGCGAGCTTTCTTTGCGGTCGCTTTCTTATTGCGGAAATCTGGTTTAGGTGGCTTAAGGCCTTTAAACTTACCTTTCAAATCTTCGAACAATGAAAACTCAAGATCTTGTTGTAGGTATGCTTCTACACGTTTAAAGCTATCCCAGTCTTTTGGACCAACAAGAGAGATTGCATCCCCTTTGTTTCCTGCACGACCAGTACGACCAACTCGGTGTACGTATTCTTCGGTATGCTTTGGCATATCGAAGTTGATGACGTGTGTCACAGTTGCAATATCCAAACCGCGGGAAGCAACATCAGTCGTTACAAGGATCTTAAATACTGCGCGCTCAAACTGACTCATAATGGTGTTACGTTGAGTCTGGTTCAAGTTACCACTTAGTGCTACAGCCTTCAGTTTCTTTTCGTTCAGCTTTTCTGTTAGTCGCTCAGTATCATCACGCGTTGCCGTAAAGATAATAACTTGACGGTATTCAGCCTCAGAAAGAACACGATCTAAAATTGCCTCTTTATGATCTAGGTGATCACACAAGTAAAATTTTTGCGTGATATCTTTATGCTCTTCGTTAGAAACGCCGATAGCAATTCGCTTTGGCGCATTGAGCATTTCAGCCGCGATTTCATTGACGTCTGCATGATCTAATGTCGCAGAGAACATCAACGTTTGACGACGACGATGCTTGGCTGCTTTATGAATGCGACGAAGCTCTGGTGCAAAACCCAAATCCAACATGCGGTCTGCTTCGTCAAGAATCAGCGTTTCCAAACCATCCAGATAAAGCGAACGATGATCTAAGTGATCAGCCAAACGTCCTGGTGTCGCCACGATAAATTTCGGGTAACGACGCAGAGCTTTTACTTGATCGTTAAAGTTCTCACCACCCAAAATCAGTGCTGCTTCATAAGATAGGCCAGCTAGCATAGAACGAAGCTCACCATATACTTGTTTCGCTAGCTCACGAGTAGGAGCAAGGATTACCGCGCGAGGGTCTTTCGCAGAAAACGATTTTGTCTTTAAAGACTTATGAAGCATTGGCAATACAAACGCCAAAGTCTTGCCCGAACCTGTTTTCGAAGATGCCAATAGATCCTTGCCTGCAATCGCAACAGGAATCGCCTGCTGCTGAATGTCAGTCGCTTTTTTAAAATCGTAGTGTTTTAGGTTCTTCAACAATCGGTTGTCTAGGCCTAGATCTTTAAATTGCAAAGTATTCTCCAATAAATCAGTCAGCGTCTGAGCGCTCTGTAGTGTCGTTTCCGCTCTAACGCAGCAAAAAAATAAAGCTCGGTATAATACCGCAAATCATAGGAGTATAGATAGAGATCACACAAACTAATTCCCTGTGGTAACGGTAAAACATCATTTGTGGCTCAGTTCAGAGTAAAGACTAGCCTTTTTGATGAGCAGCTGGACAGGAAGTTTAGAGAAAAGCCGTTCAAATATGCCTTCTATCCATCAACAAAACGACTTAAATAGCAGTTATTTGGGCCAATAAACTTTCATTTGTGTCAATATCGTCTAAATTATTGATATCAGGAACGTGGCAAATACACCTGCTATGAAAACTGTTGTGAGAACGAAATAAAGGATAGGTAGTTAAACTTTGTTAAGTTCAGGTAAAAGTTGACGTCAGGTACTCCATGAAATTCTTGGGTTTTTTTGACTTTTGCTACATCATGTACTGATAAAATGTAACCACATTTAACCTCGCTACTGTATAAAATAATAGTTAGTAGCGAGACTTTCACTATAAGCAAGGAGTTCTTATATGAACAAAACGTTGATCGCAGCTGCAGCAACTTCAGTACTTCTACTAGCCGGTTGTGCTTCTTCTGATGACGCAGCTACAGCAAATGCAGCAAAATTAGACGAACTAAGCAACCAAGTTAGCCAACTAAGCCAAGACGTACAAGCTCTTCAATCTGACGTTCAAAAATCAGGCGCAGCAGCAATGGCTGCTCAAGAAGAAGCTGAGCGTGCTAACGAGCGTATCGATAACATCGCTCAGTCTTACACTAAGTAAGATTTAATACCGCGTCTTAACGCCCGTTAAGGCGCGGTTATTTCGATGGGAACCCCATTCTGTGCAGCGATTGCTGCTTTAGCCTTCACGTTTTTCATACCGAATTCATCCAACCACCACTTTAACTCTTTCGGCACTTTCAGTTCATCTTTCTCGCCATTACTACGAGTCAAAGGCTCATGTGCTTCTAAGAACACACTTCTGTCAGGCTCAAGTGTCATTTTGATAGGCTGGTTAATGATATTAACGTCTTCGCCGTTACGAACCTTGTCAAATAACCACTCAATGTCACTTGGGTCCATACGAATACAACCCGCGCTGACTCGCATACCAATCCCAAAGTCCTTGTTGGTACCATGAATTAGGTATTCGCCATTCCCGTAAGCTAAACGCAATGCAAACATACCAAGTGGATTATCAGGCCCCGCAGGAACAACGGCTGGTAGGTCAATGCCCTTTGCTTTGTACTCGGCACGAATAGAGGCTGGAGGAGTCCATGTAGGGTTCGGTCGTTTTTGGCTGATACGCGTTGTCATTACTGGGGTATCGCGCCCTATTCGGCCAATTCCGACAGGAAATACATGGACAATATCCTCTCCTTTCGGAAAGTAATATAAGCGCAGCTCGGCTAGATTAATAACGATACCTTTATAAGGTACGTCTGGGAGGATTAGCTGTGTCGGAATAGTAAGAACATGCCCCTCTTCTGGTAAGAAGGGATCCACTCCTTTGTTTGCGGCCATTAAACCTAGCATACCCACATCGTAGAGCTTAGCGATATTTGCCATGGTTTCGCCTTCTTGAACGACGTGGTTTTCAAGGCGACCAATTAAACGGCTTCCATCCTCTGGTAATTCGTACATCTTAGCGAATGATAGACCACTCACTAAAGATAACGACACAGATAGCAGGGTACGTTTTGCGAAACTCATTGATCGCTTTTTGCTAAGCATTTCACTCTATTCCTTGGCACTTTTAAAGAGCTGTAAGGTTATCTCTCTTTCTGTCTTGTGATCAACCATCGGCTTGTGATATTCCAGTAAAGAAAAGCCCTCCCAAGTCCAAGGTTTATGGATGTATTTGTTCGGTACACTTTTGATTTCTGGTACCCAGTGGCGCACAAATTCACCATTAACATCGAACTTTTCGCCTTGGCTTATCGGGTTGAAAATACGAAAGTATGGCTGCCCGTCACAACCCGTAGAAGCAGACCATTGCCAGCCACCATTGTTCGCTGCAAAATCGCCGTCCACCAGCTTACTCATGAAGTACGCTTCTCCCCATCGCCAATCAATATGTAAGTCCTTGGTAAGAAAGCTCGCGACAATCATACGTAATCGGTTGTGCATCCAGCCTGTTTGATTGAGCTGACGCATTGCTGCATCAACGATTGGGTATCCTGTTGTTCCTGTCTTCCATCGCTCAAAGGCTTTCTCATCATAGGACCACTGGATTTTATCCTCCCAATCGATAAATCCTTTGCCTTTGACGAGTTTTGGTTCGAAAACCAATAGGTGCTGATAAAACTCACGCCAAATGATCTCACTTAACCAAGTTGCTTTCCCTTCTGTAAGGTCATTTTGTTGATTTTCAGCATACAAACGAGCAATACACTGCCTTGGTGATAGCGCGCCAATCGCAAGGTATGGAGACAGTTGGCTAGTGCCATCAATAGCTGGAAAGTCTCGCTCGCTTTGATACGCGTCACTGCGCTCCCGTGCAAATTCCCTAAGCTGCTTCAAAATATCATTAGTCGAAGCCAGCCAGTCTTCACTGGATTCTCGAGGATAGCTAAATGTGAAGCTTGAATTAAATCGAGCCGACTCTAATTGTTCGAGTACCTTTTTATTGAGTGGCGCTTGCTCGTGAGGTTTTACTACCGTCGGCATATGGAACTGCGTTAACCAAGCACGCTTGAATGGCGTAAACACCTTAAAATATTCGCCTTGCTTATTAAGAACCGTCGTTGGCGCGTGCACACATTTGTCATGAAACAGTTCAAATTCGATATCGTGAGAAGCTAACGCTTCACTTACTTGTGTATCGAGCTCTCGTTCGTTCACCTCATAGTGAATGTTTGCCATGACAGACGTGGCTTCAAGTGTTTCCGCCCACCCACTAATCACATCTGTACAATCGGAAAACGACGGCACCTCTTTGTACAAAAAGGGAATATTAAGGCTTTCAAGCTCCTCGTTAAGACAAGCTAAGCGACGAGCAATGAGGTCTGCCTGCATCGGCGCCATGTGATGCTCCCGCCACTGCTCTGGCGTCGCGATAAAGCAAGCGACGACAGGCTGACCTGAATCCAATGCCGCTTTGAGTGCCGTGTGGTCTAACGTACGTAAGTCACGTCGAAACCATACTAAAATCATGGTAGCTCCTATCTTTTGTCTACTAAGTTAGGTGTAATTTCTCTATCACTTCAGAGCACCCCATCCGATCACCTAGTTGTGCGTGAAGCATTTTGATGGACGCTACTTGTTTAGCAGCTAGCGCTTTGTTGGAGAAAAGGTAGATAAACGAACCATTTTCAACGACCTCGTGATCTAGTAGACCAGAAACATCATCAACCTTATCGATCAAAGTCGTGTGATACCCTTGTTCGCAAAGCTTCGCTGCTTGAATCCAACTCTCAGACTCTCTGTTTTGTTCAAAGCTAATGAGCAGACACTTTCCTTTGGAAGCGGCTTTGTTTTCAGAATCGATTACAAGGACAAGTCGAGTGATCAAACAAGTCTGAAATAACCCTACTTGTAAAGATCGCAGCGATCCTTTCACCATGTCTAGCGCATCAAATACTGGGCTAATAAACTGATCAATAACGAGTTTTAGTGGATACTCTTTAAGAACAGAGGCAAGTAAACTCTCTGCTTTTCCTCGATTCAGGGTAGACAGCGCAAGCAGCATGTTTTCAACTTCTTCGAGTGTGCGAACCTCGTTTTTGACTTCGACATCGGCGCTTTTTCCTAGCAGCCCCTTCACTTTACCAATCGAAATCCCCTTCGCGAGCCAGCTCTGGACTTCGCGAATCGTATCGAGATCTTGCTGGCGATAAAGTCTGTGTCCTTTTTCAGTTCGCTGAGGTTGGATCAAGTTGTATCTTCGTTGCCAAGCTCTCAGCGTAACTGGTTTTACACCCGTGATTTCTGCGACATCTCGGATCGCGTATAGTTTTTCTTCTGAACTACAAACCATAGCGTAATCTCATCTCCTGCGGATACGGTTCTAAAAACTTCTGTTTTGCTAAATATTCGTCTGGGTAAGTATTTAAGTAATGCTTAATCAATGTAAGTGGTGCTAGCAGAGGCAGCATTCCGATACGGTAGTCGTGAATCACTGTCGCTAACTCTTCTTTTTCTTCTTTAGTTAGTGAGCGTTTGAAGTACCCTTGTAAATGCATCAACACATTTGTGTTATTTTTGCGGCTAGCCCGATTCGTTAACGCCTTCATCAGTCCTAAACGATACTCTTGGTAAAAGTCTTCAATTTCATAATTAGCGACATCAGCGACTAAGCGGCCAAGGGAGCGGTATGACTCTGGGTGGTGTGCCATTAACGTCAGTTTGTAGCGCGAATGAAAGTCGATGATTTTGCCACGAGTAGGCTCACCATCCATCGAGTCGTAAAAGTCATTTAGACAAAATACTCGAGTGATAAAATTTTCTTTCAATACAGGGTCGTTAAGTCTGCCATCCTCTTCAACAGGCAACCAAGGCATTTTTTGCATCAATGTTTGTGTATACAAGCCAACACCTTCTTTCGCAGCACTGTTCTTGCTGTAAACCTTGACTCGCTCCATGCCACAAGTTGGTGACTTAGCACAAACGATGTAACCACAAAGCTGCTCGCTTTGAAGTTCATCTACTTTATTGGCCGAGTAAGTGAGCATATTGTCGGTATGATCATTTTCTGGATTTTTGGTTTCAACCAATGCAACACGCTCTTCATTAGAAACAAGACGAATGGTTGGACGGGGTACTGGCATACCTACGCCGACTTCAGGGCATACCGAAATAAAGTCAAAATACGGGCTAAGCTCTTTAGTCACAAAGTTGCTCACCTTATGACCAGAGTCAAAACGCACTCGTTCACCCAAAACACACGAACTGATACCTACTTTGATCGAAGATTCCATGATGACGCATCCCTATACAAAAAGTTTTGTTGTATAACTTATAGCAAGCCTTTCCAGATTGTACAAGAAAATAAGTTGTACAATTTAATCGTTTTACTTCACTCGAAAGTATTTCGATCAACCAGCTGTCAGAAAAAAGTTTGGCCCAAAAACAAAGAATTTGTGCGCGCAATCGACAAACTGCTCAAAAGCAAATCGATTGCTCTTTTGATTTCAACAGATTTGGTTATCAATAGGAGTTGCAGTTTCTAAATGCGTGGTTTTTGTGACTAAGCTCTCAAGGGGCCACTGTACGTCCCGTTATTATTGCCTCAACGAAAACGAACAAGTTCAACAGAATTGGTAATAGCGTTCTATAATAGAGGCGTTTTATCAAAACAAAACTTTGGAGAGCACTTATGGCAACCCCACACATTAACGCACAACCAGGTGATTTCGCTGAAACAGTTCTAATGCCAGGCGACCCGTTGCGCGCTAAATACATCGCTGAAACGTTCCTAGAAGATGTGAAACAAGTTTGTGACGTTCGCAACATGTTCGGCTTTACTGGCACTTACAAAGGCAAAAAAGTTTCTGTAATGGGCCACGGCATGGGTATCCCGTCTTGCTGTATCTACGTACACGAGCTAATCGCTGAATACGGCGTGAAAAACGTTATCCGTGTGGGTAGCTGTGGTGCAGTACGTGACGACGTGAAACTAATGGACGTTGTTATCGGTATGGGTGCTTCTACAGACTCTAAAGTTAACCGTATCCGTTTCAACAACCACGATTTCGCAGCAATCGCTGATTACGGTCTTCTAGAAGAAGCAGTTAACCAAGCGCGCGCTCAGGAAGTGCCTGTAAAAGTAGGTAACGTATTCTCTGCAGACCTGTTCTACACACCAGAAGCAGACATCTTCGAGAAGATGGAAAAACTAGGCATCCTAGGTGTAGACATGGAAGCGGCTGGTATCTACGGCGTAGCAGCTGACCTAGGCGCGAAAGCACTGACTATCCTGACAGTTTCTGACCACATCATCCGTGGTGAAAAACTAAGCTCAGAAGAGCGTCAGAAGTCGTTCAACGACATGATGAAAGTTGCACTAGAAACTGCAATCAACATCTGAGAACAAATAGTAAGTAATAATTTGCAGCCAGAGTTATGCTGGCTGCCCGAATTATCCCGAGGGGGCGATTGTGTCTAACGGCGAACTGCCAAAAGACGCAGATGGGTTACAACTCAACTTTTGTAAAACATTGGCGTGTGACAACTTTGGATTGAGTGATGCAAAGCGTTACGTTCTGCAACATGCGAACCCTAAGCGTCCGGCGATGGTATGCCGTGAATGTGGAGCTTTCCCCCCCTTACTTAATAATCGCGATGTCGTGAACGAACTTCATCGCCTGCGGCACGTCCACAGTGACGGGTTGCCTGCTTGCCGTAATGATGATTGCGACAACTTTGGACTTTCTGTCCACACTCACAAACACCTCTATCACGCTTTCGGTTACAGTGGCGATCGCCAACGTTACCGCTGTAAAGTGTGTCAAAGTACCTTTGTCGACAAGTGGTCTGGTGCCAACAAGAAGCTTCAATTTCAAGAGAACTTGATGGGTTTATTGTTTACGGGATATTCCGTACGAGAAATCTGCCGCAAGCTTAGTATTAACCCAAAAACCTTTTACGATCATGTTGACCATATAGCTAGCCGCTGCCGCCGCAAGCTGGCAACCATTGATGCGCGCTGGGTAAACCACGCAACGCATTATGAATTGGCCTCAAACTATATTGCATTGCAACCGAACAGCAATAATGGTGTGTATTGGATTGTTTCTGGCGAAGCGCATTCTGGCTATATTCTTTGCCAGCACGTCAATTATTCCGCTGATGAAGAGCCAATCGCAACTCTCGATCATAATCCTTACGATGAGGTGTCTCGTTTTGTTTCCCAGGAGTACGTAGCGGAAGCAAGTGAGCCGCTTGCGGAACCTTCTCATCACCTCAGAGAGCGAATTGACCAAAAATACCAAACAATTTTGGCTCGCGGTAACGTAGAAGACCCTCTTGGTAATCTATCTGTATTTCATTACCCTTCAAAAGGGGCATTAGTCCGTCCGCCATACACCTCGTATGCACACTATTTGCACGTACTTGATATGTGCTGCCCAAACAAACGTGTATCTCTATACATGCCTCAAGATCCCCTACTACGTTCAGCTGCATTGAGCGTTTGTTTACCTCGTATTAAAGAGAAAAGTGTCGACTTGATGTATGTAGAAGAGGACGCTAGTTGGGACATGAGCACTCCCTTTGGCAAAGTCGATATCGCCTATATGAGTTGGTGGCGCGATCGTTGGGCAATCTCTAGTCAAAACGAAAACCACAAAGGCATTTGCTACCTCGCTGGCGATCAAAATGAGCCTGAAAAATGGTTTAACGTTGCGACAACTCGTCATGTGAAGTTTTATCAAAACCGCTTTCAGATTCTTTTCGAAAGCTTCATTAACGAGCCACGTCGCAAATTACGACCTGCTGGTATTTTACCTCTTTTAGATATATTCAGAGCTTGGCATAATTTGTGCTATCAGGATAAACAAGGTCTTACCGCTGCACAAAGGTTGGAAGTCTCTGATGCACCTTTGACAATCAAACAGCTCCTATCGTAGCTATTCTATTGGTAATTTAGATGTAGTAATTAGGGGTTGTAACGGTATACATTACGGCCCCTGATCGTTTACCAAAACGTTATCCGCATCGCTTTGGTAAAGAAACATGCATCTAACCACTTAATATTAGGTGTGATTTCCAGTTCGATAGTCATGGATGTGAACGTTGGATAAAAACCAAATTCAGCTAGAAGATGATCTCACTAAGCTTAAAGGCCAAATAAAATCGGCCCCTAAACATACCTTTAATATTGCGCAGCAATATCGTATCCGCGCGGAACAAATTTTATTTGTGGACGGAGAGATCAAAGCCTTACTCATCATGGCGCAATGCTGTTGGTGCCTAATGGATTACCGACAAGGCTTAAAACTCGTCAAAGACGCTTACAGCAAACAAACACAGCTTGAAACCGACGATCATCTCCCGGAAATTCTCCATCTTTTTGCACTCCAATATTGGGGCCAAGCAAAGTATTATTCCGCGCAACAATATTGGATTAATGCGCTCGAACAATCTGCTCTTGTTGATGATGTTGAAATTCAAATCGAATCTCTAATTGGGCTTGGTAATGTATGGCGCATCACTAATGAACACCAACTTGCCGCTTCAACTCATGAGTTAGCCGTTAAAGTGGCAAACAATGTTCGTATTGCTTGGTTAGAAGGCAAAGCGCGCATCCTATTAGCTTGGGACTATTACTTACTAAATAAGTTTGTCGAGATGCTTACGGTACTGGATGGAGCAACCGAAGTATTAAAAGATCATGATGACAGTACGTGGCAAGCCGAGATCTGGGACTTTAAAGGGTTAGCACTGCTTGGACTAGAACGCCTTGATGCGGCCGAAGAAGCCACCCAAAAAGCCCACCAGCTCGCCATTGAGCATGACCTCGTTTGGATGAAAGCACACTCTTTTATTAGCCGAGCAAGACTTGAGCTTTTGCGCCAAAATACAGACAGCGCTGCCAAGTTGCTACTTGCAGCAGAAGAGTCTGCACTCAGTTTCGACCACGGTGAGCTACTCAGCCAAATTTGCTTCCAACAATCACGAGTCGCTGAAGAACAAGGTGACTTTGAGTCTGCGTTTAACGCGTTCAAGAAATACCGTAAGCACGCACTCAAAATGCTCAAAGAACAAACTCATCGAATCAGCATGGATAAAGCAAGAGGCTCTAAACGCCAACTAGAGCAGCGAGCACGTAAGCTGATCAATCATATTCGCTCTCAACACGAATACGACCCTGAAAAACAGTTCTCTAATGTCGTTTCTGAGACCTACTGGTGGGAACAGTTAGTTTTGTTTAAAACGGAGCTCAAACGCTCTAACCACGCCATCATTATGATTCAGCATTCAAACCCCGAAGTTCTCGATGTTTGTACCGAGCTCGTTCATGCATTGACAACCTCCAGCGACCTCATCTCGAGAATTTCCAGTAACAGGCTAGCAATGTTAATTGCAGAAAAAGGTCAAGCAGCAGAAGAGGTCTACCGCACTGTCCAAGCGATGTTAGACATCTATCCATGGAAGCGACGCGGAATCAAAGGCCCGAAACCGATACTGTATTTGCAAGATATCCTGACCTTCCCATTCACGTTAGAACAGCTCGAAGAAAGTTATATTGAGGTAATGAAGAATGGAACAACTGCTTAGCAAGGTGACTGACGCAGGTATCGATCCTTCTTCCGTTTCAGGTGAAGAAGCGATTACGCTATGGGAACACATAGGGTTACATATTGCGTCAACAAACCGAGAGAAAGCGCATTGCTATATCATTAGCGCCGAGTATCGAAGAGAGATCAAACAGCTCAACGACAGCATTAGTGAATTGAAACAAGCGCTTGAGTTGCTTGTTTTACCAGAGGATGTAGAAGATATTCTTTCTGTGAAAGCAAGCTTGAGTGAGCGTTTGGTTGAAGTAGGTGACTACAATGCGGCATTAACCGAGTATGTTGCTTCAACCAATATCGCCGTCGAGTACGGCTATATTGATGAGTACGTATTGGCCATTATTGGAATGGGTAATTTGTGCGATGCCCATGGGGATCACCAACGTGCATTACGTTATTATCAAAAAATAGATGCTATCGATCACGCTATTGGCAGTCGATCCCTACGCCTTCGTTACAAGCTGTACATGCTTGCCTGTTATATCAGCTTGAACCGTACCGCAGACGCCAAAGAACTATTGAGTGAATGTGAAGAACTGAGCATTCTCGTCAGTGATAAAAACCTCGCCGCACAAATTCACCTCTACCGAGCCAAATTACATCGTCTGCAAGAAGACTACCCCAATGCGTTGCTGGCTATTTCGAATGTTCAGTATACAACGGGTAGTGCCACGACATACTGGTTATCCACGATGGTCAAAATTGAGACTGCGTATTGTCTAAACGGTGTAGGGCACACTTCTTTAGCTAATTTAACGTTGGACTCCATCAGTAAAAGGATTCAAAAGCAACTATCTCCTATCGTTACTCAGCATTTTTATAACGCGATGAGTCAAGTTTACGCCTCTCAAGGGTTGTATCAAGAAGCATTAAATTGTGAAAAAAAAGCGCATAGAATCGAATCTGATCTTGTAAAACATATTCCGATCGGTGAGTTAGGGTCTGCTCAACTACGCCGACTTTCACGCTTTGAGTTACAACTCAAACTCATTTTGTCAGAGCTAGAAAACAAAGAACTAAAAGAAACCACCAAGCAGCATAAAAATACTGTTGCTCAGCTACAGCAGGACGTCTTTACCGATCCACTTACGTCTTTACACAACCGACGCTGGTTAGAAGTTAAACTAAAAGATCTACTTCTGCACGATACTGCATTTGCATTGATGGTCATCGATATCGATCACTTCAAATCCATCAATGACGAACTAAGCCACTTGGTTGGCGACAAAGCGATCAAAAGTGTGTCACAGGAACTGGCGTCCTACTTCAGATTTAAAGGCGCATCGTGCGTACGATTTGGTGGTGAAGAGTTCCTCGTGATCCTTGAGAATACCCAACTGGAACGCGCAGAAATGCATGCCGAGAATTATCGTGAACGGATTTATCAATATGGTTGGGACGATATTCTTGGTGAACGGGGGCTGACCGTATCCATAGGGATTACCTTGCATCGAGAAGGCGAGAATACTCAGCGAACTTTTTATCGTGCAGACAAAGCTCTTTATCGCGCCAAAGCCAATGGCAGAAACCAAGTCTGTACCGAACTTTAAACCATGCCCCGGTTGACACCTGGGGCTTTAGTATACTTTTTACTTATCCTTCCTATATCACTTCACTGCTTGTTTAAATAAGTACTCAGCAACACCTTAACTGCCAATAAACATCAGTGGATACTTACATCGCATAAACATAATTCCTACATAAAAACCGCTTGATTCATCTGTAGTTAAGACAAATACTTAAATTGTTAATTTACGTAGATTTTCCATTTCGCAATACGCACAGGTAGGTAAGATGTTTCTAGACTATTTTGCACTTGGGTTACTCATCTTCGTTGCTTTAGTGATCTTTTACGGAATCATTGTCATCCATGATATTCCATATGAAATCGCCAAAGAGAGAGAGCACCCGCACCAAGACGCAATTCACTACGCTGGCTGGGTCAGCCTTTTCACTTTGCATGCGCTGTGGCCATTTTTATGGATCTGGGCAACATTATGGCGCAAGGAACGCGGCTGGGGTTTTAAACAACTAGAACAAGAAACACACGACATTCATCACCGCCTTGAAGAACTCATCGATGAAGTCAACGAACTCAAAAACCAAGTATCGATGTTGAAACAACAAAAGATTCAGCAAAAGCCTTTGCCTGAACAAAGTAAAGAGGACGAATAATGGACTTATTGCTGATTCTGACTTACGCCGCTCTTTGTATTGCCATTTTTAAAATTTTCAATATTCCTCTAAACAAATGGACCGTTCCAACCGCCGTACTTGGCGGCGTAGTGTTAGTGGGCACACTCGTGCTGCTTATGAACTACAACCACCCATTTACTCAATTGGGTAACCAAGTGTTCCCAACTACGCCTATCGTCTCTGGCGTGCGTGGCCGCGTGGTGGAAGTGCCAGTCCAAGCCAACCAACCGCTCAAAACGGGCGATATTCTTTTCAAAATCGATCCTGTGCCTTTTGAAGCAGAAGTTGCTCGCCTTGAAGCGAAAGTCAAAGAAGCAAGCCAAGGTGCGTTGGGTTTAGAGTCTGATCTAAGAGAAGCAGAAGCTGCTGTATTGAAAGCGCAAGCGGACAGAGATAAAGCACAAAGGGAGTTTAGCCGATATCAAAGGGGCTTTGATCGTGGCGCGTTTACTGAACAAGATTTAGATACTCGACGCCAAGCGTATAAAGCGGCAGAAGCCATGTTAGACGTTGCGATTTTGCAACAAGAACAAGCGCAAATCGCTCTGGACTCTGAAATCGGAGGCGAAAATACCCAAGTCGCGCAACTTCTTGCCGAGCTGCGTAAAGCAGAGTTTAACCTAGAGCAAACCGTCGTTCGTGCGCCAACCGATGGTTACGTTACGCAATTGGCTTTGCGTCCTGGTGTTATGGCTGTGCCGTTGCCACTTGCCCCGGCAATGACCTTCGTACATACCGAAGACATTACGTACACCGCGGCATTCAGACAGAACTCATTACAACGCTTGAAGCCAGGCTTTGAAGCAGAATTTATGTTCCGCGCAATTCCGGGCAAAGTGTTCCGTGGCGAAGTCATTGACGTGATTCCAGCCATTGGTGAAAGCCAAATTCAAGCGCGAGGCGCTCTGCTTGGGACTGATGCCTTGCGCACGAGCGGACGTGTTTTTGCGAAGCTGAAAATTACCGACGACTTGAGTGGATACCACCTACCAATGGGTACTGCGGTTGAAGTTGCAGTTTATTCAGACAGCTTTACTCACGTATCAGTGATGCGCAAAGTGCTTATTCGTATGAAGAGCTGGCAGAACTATTTATACCTCGACCATTAATGAACATATAGCGCATTCATTTATTGGTAAAAATAACATCAAACCGTGTAATCAGGGGCTGACGATCAGCCCCTGATTCATTCTAGCCATCCAGATAGATAGCATTCCCACTTTTATTAATATTCTGTATAATGCGCGCCTTATTTTTAATGCTTGCTAAAACCAAAGCCAGTCAAAGGGATGCGTGAATCAAATCACACATTTCCTGAAGAAAAATAGAGCAAACAATAAGCAGCTTGGTTGTTTTGAATATATGTTACACAATCAAATAACTAACGCTTTCCAACAATATAAATGAACGTTCTTTAAAATCGACTATTGAACTGAGGTTATCTATGAATCTTTCCGCTAAAACTGTTGTGGTTATTGCAATCGGTGCTGCTCTTTACGGTATCGGCGGCTTACCTATGTTTGGCATCCCTGTGTTTGCAAACACAACGCTAAAACCAGCAATGGCAGTATTAGCATTGTTCTCAGT
Organism: Vibrio sp. 1562; assembly: GCF_033340155.1. Classification (NCBI taxonomy): domain Bacteria; kingdom Pseudomonadati; phylum Pseudomonadota; class Gammaproteobacteria; order Vibrionales; family Vibrionaceae; genus Vibrio; species Vibrio sp. 1562. The sequence continues at coordinate 38,103 of NZ_JAWOVY010000006.1, read as the reverse complement.
ACTATTTGGACCACTTGTTGGCTTCTTGGTTGGTTTTATTGGTCACTGGGTTACTGACCTATTTGCAGGTTGGGGCGTATGGCTCACTTGGGTACTTGGTTCAGGTATTGTTGGTTTGATTATCGGTCTATTCCCTTCTCTAACGCGCTACCGTTTGGAGAAAGGTGATTTCAATATGAAAGACTTCGCGTTATTCGTAGTACTTGCGCTATTAGGCAACGTATTTGGTTACGGTTGCTCTGCATTCCTCGACACGATTTTATACGCAGAACCGTTCACTAAAGTGTTTACCCAGCTTTCTATTATCGCGATCGGTAACACCATTCTTATTGCTATTGTTGGCTTCTTCATTCTTAAGTCTGTCGCTAAACGTAACAAGCAAAGCCGTAACTTAACAGAGGCTTAATGTCGAATGACAATCGAATTTTCTAACTTCTCTTTTAGATATGAGTCGCTGGACAAACCGACGCTAAAAAATATCAATCTAAGGATAGAGAAAGGAGAGAAAATCGTCATTATCGGTCCAAGTGGTAGTGGTAAATCTACTCTTGGGCAATGTCTTAACGGACTGATCCCACACGCAATCAAAGGGGAAACCAGTGGAACATTGACCATCAATGGTCAAGACACCGCCCCTTTCGACATGCACCAATACACTGAGCAAGTTGGCACCGTACTCCAAGATACGGACAGCCAATTTGTCGGTTTGAGCATTGGCGAAGACATTGCATTTGCGCTGGAAAACCAGCTAACTTCAAATATCGACATGTACCCATTGGTCAAAGCCACGGCCAAAATGGTCGACTTGGAACAGATGTTAGATCGCTCTCCCCACGATTTATCTGGCGGGCAGAAACAGCGTGTTTCTTTGGCGGGCATTCTCGTCGATGACGTCGATATCCTTTTGTTTGATGAACCACTAGCTGCGCTTGACCCTAAAACGGGTAAAAAAACCATCGAGATCATCGATGATCTACACCGCGAAACGGACAAAACCATAGTAATCATTGAGCATCGTCTTGAAGACGTTCTGCATTGCTCAGTTGACCGTATTATCTTGATGGAAAGCGGCGAAATCATTACCGATACAACGCCAGATGAAATTTTAGCGTCGCCTCTACTAGAAGATTACGGCATCCGCGAACCGCTTTATATTTCAGCACTGAAAGAAGCAGGCTGCGCGATTGAGGGCGATGCAAAACCTTCTAGCTTAACTACCTTACCGTTGGAGCAATATAAACCAGCGGTACAAGCATGGTTTGATGGTTCAACAGCACAACCACCTAAAACGCCAGCCGAGACTTTGCTTGAAGTCCGTGGCCTCACCTATTCTTACGACGGTGAGAAAAACGCGTTAGAAGACGTGAGTTTTGACATTAAGTGTGGCGAGTTTGTCTCTGTACTTGGCAAAAATGGCTCGGGTAAATCGACCATCACCAAACTGATTATGGGCGTTATTGAAGCGGATAGCGGCTCAATGAGCATGAATGGTCAAGATCTTAACGAACTGACCATCTTCGAGCGTAGCCAGAAAGTGGGTGTGGTGATGCAAAACCCGAATCACATGATTTCCCATCACATGATTTTCGACGAAGTGGCCTTCGGCCTCCGTAATCGTGGCGTTGAAGAGAAACAAATCGACGCTAAAGTACTTGAAGTCCTAGAGCTGTGCGGTTTGAGCAAATACCGTCACTGGCCAATCGAAGCATTGAGCTACGGCCAGAAAAAGCGCGTAACCATTGCGTCAATTTTGGTCTTGGAACCAGAGCTTCTGATCCTTGATGAACCGACGGCAGGTCAGGACTATCGAAACTACACGTCTATGCTGAGTTTCATCGAAAAGCTCAATCGCGAGTTGGGCGTAACCGTAATGATCATCTCTCATGACATGCATTTAGTGTTGGAATACACCTCGCGCTCTATCGTGATTGCAGACAGTAAATTAGTCGCGGATGCACCAATGACGCAGGTATTCAGCAGTCCAGAGCTACTAGACCAAGCAAACCTCACTACCACAAGTTTGTTTGAGTTGGCTACGAAAGTTGGTATCGAGGACACCAATGGCTTTATGCAGCACTTTATCAATGTAGAAAAAGCGCACCGCCAACAAAAAAGCGACGACGTAAACCAACTAGAGAAAGCGGTGGCATGAAAGACAATAAGATGAAGTTTGGTATCAACTACATCGATACCCAATCGCCACTTCATAAGTTGAATGGCATTACTAAGTTCTTGCTTTTCATTGCTTGGGTAACGGTGGTATTGACCACATTTGACTTGCGAATCATCGCGCTGTTGATCGTGCTGGGTTTGGGCTTATTGAAAATGACCAAAGTGCCCTTTCATGTCTACAAACCGCTGTTATTCGGTACAGGTACGGTATTACTGATCAATGCCCTGTTTATGTTCGCGTTAGCACCGCAACAAGGTACTGAGTTCATGGGTTCATCAACGGTTTTACTCTCGTTACCCGGTAATTACTCGCTCACTCAAGAGACATTGTTTTACCTAGTAACAGTGACGTTGAAGTACTTCAGCATGTTCCCAATCGCATTGGTGTTTGTATTTACCACTCATCCGACAGAGTTTTCAGCCAGCTTGAACCGTTTAGGTGTGCCTTACAAAATCGCCTATGCCGTAAGCTTAACGCTGCGCTACTTGCCGGAAGTGAAAAAGGACTTTGTTAACATCATGCACGCGCAACAAGCACGCGGAGTAGAACTGAGCAAGAAGGCTCCGTTGTTCAATCGTATGAAGAACGTCGCGAAGATTCTTGGACCTCTGATTTTCTCTAGTTTAGACAGAGCCGATCAAATCTCAAACGCGATGACGCTACGTGGTTTTGGCCGCCACTCCTCTCGCACTTGGTACAGCTTAAAACCACTGACCAAAGCCGATATGATCTGCATGGCTGGGATTGCGGTGATAGTGATTGCTGCGATCAGCAAGCGTGTGATGGACACACAACTGTTCTGGTATCCGTTTTAAATTCTGAAGCTTCAAACTGAACATAACGTGGTTAGTGTTGTGACCACGTTATCTTCCGTCTTTCCCCTCGATAACTCACCTGTTGGCTTCTTGCTTGCGAGTGTTCAAAAGAAGCGGTAATTTCAGCGGCTCGCTGATGTGCCAGAAAGTTGCTTATTTAAACGACCAACATGAACTAAACTCATCAGTTTTATCAGGGGCTTAATGATCAACTGCGCACTGCCTACAATGAAAAGCCAAGTACCACTTTCAATCAACGAATCATTCAAAAAGAAAAAGCTACCAATTAAAAACCAAATAGCAATGAGTAGGTCGTTTGCAGCACCTAACGCCTCATAGCGGCGCTGAATAACGATGTGACGGCTTCCTAGATCTAAATCCAACTCTCTGCCATGTATCTGCACTGTATAGCTCCCCTCTTATTGTTTCGCGTCAGTTACGCCCAAGTTATTTCGAAATACTTAGTTCTAAACCCTAACGGACGTGGCATGCATTGACAACCATTGGAGGGATTATCTATTTGCAATAAAAAGAAAAGGGCGCATAAGCACCCTTTTTAGCGAGTCTAATTACAGGTATTCGCTTTAATGATTAGATAGTGAGTACCAACTTAACTCCACTTCAACAAGCGAGTTTCGTTGCCTTCTTCCGGCTTCGCTGGAATATTGAGTGACAACAGCAAGCTCACTGCTGCCATACCAGCGCCGATGTAAAATACGCTAGCAGGTGAAACCAGCCAAATCACACCAAACGTAACAGGTATTACAACCGCCGCAATATGGTTAATCGTAAACGCAACGCCCGCGGTCGACGCCATATCTGCTGGGTCGGCAATTTTCTGGAAGTAGGTTTTAATCGCAAGCGCTAACGCGAAAAATAGATGATCGACAACATACAATGCTGCCGCCCACTCAGCCGTTTGCACCAAACCGTACCCGACAAACACGAAGATCAAACCGACGTATTCAAACATCAACGCTTTGCGCTCACCTACAACGCCGATAAAACGGCCTATTCGCTTCGCAAACAAGAAGTTAAAGACATAGTTAATCAGGAACAGCAACGTAATATCTGCGGCGGAGTAACCAAACTTTTCTACCATCAAGAAACCAGCGAACACCGTAAAAATTTGACGGCGTGCTCCACTCATAAACGTAAGCGCATAGTATAACCAGTAACGTTTACGCAGGATGAGCTTCTTGTTCTGAGGCACTTTTGTCTTAAATTGTGGGAAGGCAAATGCCATCACCAAAATGAGCACAAAACCTAAACCACCAGCCATTAAATAGACCGTTTTAAAATCAAGTTTGAGCTGTTCGAGCGAAACCCAAATGGCGCCGTAGGTAAACAGAGAAGCCAAAGCTCCAACAGAAATAAACTTACCCAGCATTTCTGGCGCTTCTTCTTTAGATAGCCATTGTAAAGACAAAGACTGCTTGAGTGTTTCAAAGTAATGGAAGCCGGTGGACATTAACAAGGTTGTAAAAAGTAGACCGTACAAAGTGGGAAAATAACCTGTTAATGCCGTACCAAGCGTAAGCATCGCCAAAGATACGAGCATAAAGCGTTGCTCTCGGATAAACAGCAATACAAACACGGCGGTAAAGGCCAAAAAACCCGGAATTTCGCGCACACTTTGCAATAGGCCTATGTCGGCACCATCAAAGTTTGCTTTCTCTATAACAAAGTTGTTCAACAACGCCATCCAGGTAGAAAAAGCAATGGGCACGATAATGGAAATTAACAGGAGGAAATTTTGCGGCGTTCTCCAGCCGTGCGATGAGGTAGTCATGATGTTTCCTTTAAATATGAAGGCATCATCATAGCTTTAAATGTAACAAATTCGCAATATCATTATTATTTTCAACCCAGAGCAAGCTGATATGGCTGAGGAATATTGTTATGAAGATAAACATCGCACTCAATTCCTTGGCTAAGCGCGATGTTCAAGTATCAAGAGAACTAAAGCATGAGTAAATGTGCTCAGTGGCTTAATCAATGACTTTTACTGATAGGCGATTTTTAAATTCAAACACATGTTCTGGACACACATCCAAACAACGGCCACAGCTAATGCAGTTTTGATCCATAACTCGACGATCTCCCTCTTTCAAAGGCTGCCGAAGCACTTCTGGTTCTGGGCAAATGTAAAAGCAATCCATGCATTTGGTGCAATCTTCGCGCCGAACAGCAGTAACGCGCAACAGGCTTTTTCGGCCTATCACGCCATAGGTAGCCCCCAGTGGACATAAGTGCCCACACCACCCATGCTCAACCAAGAGTAAATCCAACACAAACACTAGGGCGATTAGCACCCAACCTGCGCCCATACCAAACACCAACCCGCGATGCAGTGCCGCAACTGGATCTAACCATGTCCAAAGAATCGCGCCAGATAGCGCACTGCCCAACATCAAAACAGGGATCAGCCAATAACGAATCATGGGAGACCAACGATAGCTCGCTTTAATGTTGAACTTTCGACGCAACCACGCCGCCAAGTCTGTCACGATGTTCAACGGGCACACCCAAGCACAAAATGCGCGCGGCGCCAAAATCGCGTAAAACGCAACGACAATCACTACGCCTAACAACGCATTAAACTCCGGAACATGCCCTGTCGCCAAAGCTTGAAGCACAATTAACGGGTCACTTAACGGCACGGTATCGAGCAACATACTTGATGACAGATTACCAGTTAGAATTCCCAGCGTCGGCCCAGCCATAAACAGCGCAATGATGGTGAACTGACATAGCCGACGTAAAATCAAAAACCGATGCGCGCGCCACCAACCAAGCTTTTCAAGCGCTTCTTTGCCAGCATTTTGAGCTAAATTCTTTGCCATTACTTACCTCCTTTTAGCGATTCAAGCGCACCTTCCGGTACAGGCGTCTCACTAGGGAGGATATTTTCGAGTGGTTTGTCGATCTCTTTCCAACCAAAATTGTAGTGGCTGCCCACTTTGCCTTTCGCCAAATCCGTCGGGACGACTTTAATAGCAGCGACATCCAACACGCACGCTTGTTCACACTTACCGCATCCGGTACACACTTCGGAATTCACTGTTGGGATAAGTTTGGCGTGATAACCGGTTCGGTCGTTGTGAACCATCTCTAATGTGATGGCTTCATCAATCAGCGGACAAACGCGATAACAAACGTCGCATCGTAACCCTTGCCAGTTAAGGCAAGTTTCATGGTCAATAAGAACCGCTGTACCCATTCGAGCATCATCAATATCGGTTAGTTTCGGATCCAGCGCCCCACTCGGACAAGCGACAACACAAGGAATGTCTTCGCACATTTCGCAGGGAATATCGCGTGCAGTAAAGTAAGGTGAGCCAGTCGCGACGGGTGAAAGTAATGTCGCAAGTTTCAAGGTATCGTAAGGACATGCCTGAACACACAAGCCACATCGAATACAAGCTGATTCGAAATCGCCTTCCGGCAGTGCACCAGGCGGACGAATAGGCACACCTTTGGTTTCTCGAGCTTGGCTTTGTAGCGATTGTAAGCCCAATACACACGCAGCTGCGCCAACACCAGCCGCAGTTCGAGCTGTATCACGCAAAAATCGGCGCCGACTTTGCGATATTTTAGACTGAGAGGATTTCATGCTATTTCCTCAACAAAACTCCCTTATCAAGTTAAGCATAAATAGCCCTAAACGTGTCGTTTCCCTATACCTCATAGGAGGTAACCCCATCCTCTATTGATTCAAGTCAACTGACGCACAGTGCCGTCGTCACAGTTTGACTAAATGCGTTTATTTACTGCGACATGAAATTCACCACGATACTCTGCAGTACGCGCCATTCTCAGTACAATAATTCAACACCTTTGCAATCTACTCGCTCAATTCGATGATAAATCACTACTAAAAATTCAAAAAATGACATCATAACAAGCTAATTTAAAAGGCATTTATCCATTAAACATAAAAAAACACTATCCAAATAAGAAAACTGTGGTTAGATTAAAAATTAAAACTAAAAAGCGAAGGAGAGAGGCATGGAAATTATCGTACGTCCAACGACCGTCGAAGACGCAGCGGCACTCGTAGAAATCTATTCACAACCAAAAGCACAACGTGAAACCCTGCAACTCCCAAAGCCTTCGCTCGCGATGTGGGTGGAAAGATTGTCAAACATACCTGATGGTGTTTATAGCTATGTCGCTGAAATTGATGGTAAAGTCGTCGGAAATATTGGCTTTCACCACTCTCTACGTCCAAGAACGATGCACACGGCATCGTTTGGCATCGGAGTACATGATAGTTTCCACGGACTCGGTATTGGTAGCAAATTGATAGAAACAGTCACTGAACTAGCAGATAACTGGTTAAATGTGAGAAGAATTCAGATAGAGGTCAATGCCGATAACGACGCCGCCATTGGGCTTTATAAAAAGCATGGATTTCAAATTGAGGGTGAAGCGATTGACGGTTCCTTCCGTGATGGTGAATTCATCAATACCTATTACATGGCGCGCATCAGACCAGGCCAAAGATAAAACAAAGCCTCCTACTAATTGGAGGCTTTTCTTTTTAAACTTCGACTCACTTTCGTAAGTAAGCCAACGCTCTGCGAGTCAATGCTTCTGTGTAGGGATTGATCTTCCAGTGGTCGGGACTCCAACCTTTCACAAATCGCTGAAAGTCTGCCCAAGCCACAGCAAACAAAGGACGCCACTCACGCTCGACTTCATTAGGGTCAAGATTCGGTTGATAGACAATTAGCGCGTGTTGCAACTGAGCAAAATACGTATCCAAAACCCAAACTTCCATCTCTGCACAACGTTCTGGCTTAACGGCGCTACTCATAAACAGTGCCACATCTTTCATTGCACACCCACATCCAACGTATTGAAAGTCAACCGCAACAACGCTTGATTCTTCTTCATCAAAACAGAAGTTCGCCAATTTGGCATCACCGTGTACTAGTGTTTTAAACTTAGCTTGCGAAAGCGTTTGATCAATCAATTGAGCCGCATTTTGTAGCTCAGTGTCTTGCAATGCTTCAAGCTCGTCGGGTCTGGTTGCTAAGTGCCAGTATGTTCCGGTATGCCACAACTTATCCGAACGAACATCGATGTATCGCGCATGAAAGTTCGCCAACCAAGTGAGGCAGGCTTGTAGATGCTCTAGCTGTGCATCTGTGATGACTTTTGGAAAGCCCACCTCGGCGAGATCTTCCATCACAATGAGCCATTCATTCTCCGATTGGAACGTTTTTAGACCTTGTGGTACTCGGCAGCGAGTATCCACCCCTCCGGAAAAATACTCATACCAATTCACTTCCACCTGATAAGAGTGCAACTTTCTTTGATGAGAACGGTCCGTATTCCAGCCTCTAGGATGCTCTGAAGGCTTAGGGAGTTTTACATGCTTAATGATCACTGAACCAGTAGAATAAGTAACTCGGACTAACTCCCCATAGCCTCCCCATAGCGATTGTATGACTTCTACAGAGCGGTAATTACCGAGATTGAGTTCCTGGCCAATATTTTGGTAGCGTTGGTGGTTGTTACTCATCATGTGAGCAGATGTGACCACGTTTGGTTCTTCTCCATGTAGTGAATAACATATGGGCAAACTGGTTTGATTTGATAACCGAGTGACTCAATTTCTGGCAACACCGCTTCCATCATCACTTTTCCGTACCCCTTACCTCGCAGTGCTTCAGGAACAACCGTTGATGTAATGTGCATGACATTACCCTTAAGCTGATAAATCACCTTGGCTTTATAACCCTGCTCTAAATCAACCCAGAATGTACTATTCGTGGTCTCATGAGTTACTTTATGCATATCTTGCTCTCTAATTTTTGTTACAGATTGATTGAATCAAACTATATCACTGAATAAAATCGATACCATGCGAGAGTGCTGCTTCGCCTCACGCGATTACTTTCTTACATCAGGTACGACAATTATAATGAGAAATATGAGCCCAATTGCCAGAGACGGCAAGCTACCTCTGCAAAGCAAGAAGGCACCAGAACGTCAGGCAAGTACATTAAATAGCACCGATGCAATGGCAATGGTCGAACACGGCAGTGAAGTGAGCTTAAACGTCACCACCCCCGTTGGTACAAAGTTTATTACAACCAGCACATTTGTTGGCTGTCACTCAAATAATACTGCATTGATAGAGGTTCCGAACATCTCCGATGAAGACTTGAAGTTCTATTTTCAGGAAGGCTTTTGGATCAATGTAAAAGCCTACTCTCATCGAGGTGAAGGGGCCGTTATCCCATTTCGGGCCCAATTGCAGCATCGACTAGGCGATCCGTACCCAATTTTGGTGCTAGACCTACCCAACACTATGCAGGTCTTTCAGCTTCGCAAAGAAGTGCGTTACGAAGTAAATTTGAGAGCGCGTGTTTGTTTAGAAGCCTATCGAACTGAATGCGAAATAAGAGATTTATCTCGTAGTGGCTGTCGTTTTGTAACATCACCGATGAGCCGACCACTTCAGGTTGGTGACCACGTTTCATTGGATCTAACGATGCCCGGAGAAAGTCGTATGCTAGCGCCGTTGCGAGGTCGTATTTGTAATTTACAAAAATCAACGCACTATGCTCGCTACGGAATGGAGTTTGATGAGGTTGGTAAAAACAACGCTAAAAACCTCCTCAGTCACCTCAAATTTGATGGTACTAAGCTCACACTAAAAAGATAGATTTGATCACCCCTATCGCTTATCAAGAAGCTTTGAAGTGCTAGAAAACAAGAAACCCCTTACTTTTCAGTAAGGGGTTTTTATTTACTAAGAATAAGGCAGTATCTTAGATAAGAGTCATGACTTAGAAGTCGTAACGTAGACCTAGCGCTAGCTCATCTTTTTCAGCCGCGCCTTCGTTATCCATTAGATCGAAGTTGTATGATGCGTAGCCACGGAAGTTAGGCTTGAAGTAGTAAGTTACATCAACAGCTAGGTTTTCTACAGTATCTGCGTCTTCTAGTTCACCTTTGTTGAACGTAGAAGTGAATACAGTTTGACCCATAGTGTAAGCAGCGGCTAGTTCGTAGCCTTTGTAATCAAAAGTCTTACCTGCAACATCCATATCCGCGCCAGTGTAGTTACCAGCGAAGTAGAAGTCACCTACAGAGTATGCAGCTACCAGCATGAACTCATCGCTGTCGTTTTGATCTGCGTAACCAGCACCTAGTTCAAAACCAGTGTTAGCAAACGCGTAAACACCAGATAGAGAGAAGCCATCTTCCTCGTTGTCTGTAAAGCCTTGTGCATCTGTTGTGCGATCAGCAAAACGGTAGCTAGCGCGTACAGCTAGTTGCTCGAATTGGCCTTTGTAAGACAGCATGTTATCTGTACGGTCAGAAACAGGCAGTTTAAGTGCTGCTGTGTTACCGTGGTAAGCCATAATGTCAGTAAAGTCAGTAAGAACCACTAGTGCGCCGTCGTTTTTACCGTAAGTTACTTCACCGTATTTGCCACCCAGACCTGCATAAGCGTAACGAGTTTCAAGATCACTATTGTTATCTACGGCACCTTCTTCTTTTGTTTTGAACTCACCTTCCCAAAAACCAACGCCGTATAGGTTTTCATTGATTTCCTGTTTGCCTAGGAAGTTAAGACGGATGCGAGTACGGTCTTCTGCCTTACCATCCATCATAGAAAGACGCGCTTCAGCGCGGCCGCCCATCTCAAGAGAAGTGCCATCTTGGTTGTATAGTTCTGAAGCGACAACTTGAGATCCTGATGCCATTAGCGCCACTGCTACAGCTAAAGTTTTTAATTTCATTGTTATTTTCCATATCATTGTTTTATATGTGTTTTCTCACCAGAAAAACAGGACTTTTCTGTACCAACGAGAAAACTGGCGGCATAGTAGCAGCTGTTATTTTTCACGCAACGTGTTGAATAAACAGCACTTATAGAAGAAAACACCACTTAAAATGACGATATGAATACCTCTCAACCATCAAGTTATCGGTTGAGTTAAAAAAAATGTTCGCGTCAAAAAAAAATTGACGAAAAAAATGTAAAAACAATATCACAAAACGTGATATTGCCCGCAAAAAAATCTTGTTAACTGACTGTTTTAGATAGACTTATTGATAATAAATCCGATTATTACAAACAAAAAAATCCCTGAGCATTCACTCAGGGATTTAGAGATTTGATAAGTAGATGATGAATTAAAGCTTAAAGAAACTTAATTGCTCTTTCTGCTTCTCTGCAAGTAATGAAAGCTCAGTACTCGCACTTGCACTTTGGCTGATGCCCGCTACGTTTTGGTTTACAAGCTCCGACATGTTAACCACGTTGCGATTGATATCTTGAGTAACTTGAGACTGCTCTTCGGCTGCGGTTGCTACTTGCGTGTTTGAATCGTTGATGTTGGCGACCGACTCGGTAATTCCAACCAACGCTTCATTCGCTTGTTGCGTCAGCTCGTTGTTGCGGCTAAGCATATCAAGGCTGACTTGCATACTGTCATTCGCCAGCCCAGACTGCGCTTGAAGCTCTTCAATGATCGTTTGGATCTCTTGTGTCGAGTCTTGAGTACGAGCTGCTAGCATGCGTACTTCATCAGCTACTACCGCAAAACCACGACCAGATTCTCCAGCTCGCGCCGCTTCAATCGCAGCATTCAATGCTAGCAAGTTGGTCTGCTCAGATACGCCGCGAATCACTTCAATAACATCGTTGATCTGTACAGATTGCTCTTTTAGACGCAAAACAACTTGCGCTGCATCGTTCAATGCTTGAGACATTTGCGCACTTGCTTCCGCACTTTCTTGGAAGATGGCCAAACCTGATTGAGCAAGTCCATCAGCTTCACGCGCAGTTGCGTCAGCAGAGGTCGCGTTATCACTCACATTATTCGCAGTGCTTGCAAGCTCATTAACCGCAGATGCAACTTGCTCGATCTCCGCCAACTCTTGTTGAGCGTTCGCTTCCGCTTGCGTCATTACCGCAGCTAATTCGGTCGATGCAGATGCAACTTCCTCACTAATACGGGTTAACTGGTCCACAGTGTTGTATAACTGCTCTGCGGTTTGGTTTACATCTTTGCTCAGCTTAGAGATCTCATTGTCCCCATCGACATCTGCACGTACTGATAGATTACCCATTGCTAACTGACGCATCACTTCTTGCAGCTTTTGGATTGGTGTAACAATCATGCCAGATAGGAACCAAGAGCCTATCAATGAGAAAGCAAATACCGCTAAAACCGTCAACATAGCGTTATTTTGCACACGTTCATTTTGCTGATGACTTCTGATAGTAGATTGTTCAGCTTGCTCGTTTACATGCTTTGATAGTGTGTTAATTTGTTGGACCATTTCTCGGCCAACATTGCGATACTCTTTGACAAATGCACGGTACTCGCTATCCGATTTCAAACCTTGATCGTATTGGTTGAAGAAAGCAACTGAGCGCTCTGAATATCGCACATAGGATTCAATTGCTTGGCGAACTTTAACGGCATCGTCACGGAATAGATTTCGGGCTTCAATTGCACTTAAATCGGCATCAACTTGCTTTAAGCCTTCTTTCAATTCGGTTAGAAAATTCTCACGACGAGAAGCATCGTAAATAGCGTAAACCGCGCTTATGCGCAGAGGGTAAATTTGGTCGTCAATACTCGCCAATGTGTCTTTGTGAAAAACCAAAGATTCTTGGTTGGAAGCAATAACATCTTGCTCTGCTTGAAGATTGTTTTTAGTAATCCAAAGAGCAATAAACAAAACAATCGCGGTAAATAATACCGGAACCAAAATTTGCGTTCGTACTGACAAATTTTTCAGTGATAACTGCATGACAGGGCCTCAGTTGTATGCGTGATGTCTATATCCAAACAAACTCGAGCTGTGCTTATAACAACGTTACTTTTCGGCAGTTTGAATATCTATGCTTCCTTGCGACGGGATAAATCCCAGACGAATAAACAAGTGGCGAATATTAGAGGTCGATCACACTTTTGTCTAGTACAAAAACTCTCCATTTTCAATCTGTTATTGACAATATCCCGACAGTAGCGTCGGGATATTGTCGTTATGATAAATTATGATCACTTATGATGAGATACATTCACATTTAGGACGGTTTCAGCCTATTTTCTCAACGAATTGAGCTTAGCTTGAGCAAGGCCAAAAATGGTATCGATTGGATAAGAACCTTCATCAGTTGGCTCACCAGCAACTTTCCCCGTAAACAATTCGATAGCTTCAGTAACATGGCCAATCGCCCAAATATTAAACTCACCTTTTTCGACTGCTTTCACGATGTCGGAACGAAGCATTAGATTGTGAACATTAGAGCGCGGAATAATGACCCCTTGCCCGTCATGACGACCTTTAATTACACACACATCATAAAAGCCTTCGATCTTTTCGTTTACGCCACCAATAGGCTGAGCTTGACCAAATTGATTCATCGACCCTGTTATCGCAATGTCTTGTCGGTTTGGTTGCTTTGAAAAAGCAGACACAACCGCACATAACTCAGCCATGCTGGCACTATCACCATCAACACCACCATAAGATTGCTCAAAGGTAATGGTGGTCGTTAATGGCACTCGTGCCGTTTTACCAAATACGGAAGATAAGTAGGCAGACAAAATCATCACGCCCTTAGAGTGAATACTGCCACCCAAATCCACGCTGCGCTCGATATCGATAACATCCCCATCACCGTAACACGTCGTCGCTGTGATGCGATTCGGTGCACCAAACATGTAGTCACTAGTGCTCAATACCGAAAGTGCGTTGACTTGGCCTACGGCTTCTCCTTCGGTGCGAATCAGCGTTGTGCCGTTAATAAAGGTTTCCATTACGTTATCGCGTAATCGGCTTACTCGCATTTCTTGGTTATTGAGCGCCTCTTCAACATGCCCAATACGAATCATGTTGGAGTTGGCTTGACGAGCTACGTAGTTCGACTCTCGAAGCAAGTTGGCGATATTAGCCGAATGTAGAGATAGCTTGGATTGGTCGCCAGACAAACGTGAGCTGTATTCGATGATTCGAGCAATGGCTTTGCGATCGCAATGCAGCATATTGTTGTCATGCACCACGCTAGAGATAAAGCGCGCGTAATGCAGCTCAGACTCCGGCGTACGTTTCATTTCGTCTTCGAAATCTGCCGTCACGCGGAACAACTCGCTGAACTCTGGATCGTAATGTTGGAGTAATTGGTAAGTTCGGTAATCACCAAATAAGATGATTTTGATATCAAGCGGAATCGGTTCAGGATCGAGTGATACCGCCCCCGTCAATGTGACTTCTTTTTCTAGAGACGTAAAACTCAATTGACGAGCACGCAATGCGCGCTTCAAACCATCCCAAACGTAAGGCTGTTCAAGTACTTTCTGAGCATCCATTAATAGAACGCCGCCATTCGCCTTATGCAAGCTCCCTGCGCGAATCAGCGAGAAGTCGGTAAACACCGTTCCCTTGAAAGTGGCAGTCTCAATCGACCCGAAGAGTGAATGATAGTTGGGGTTTTCTTCAACAACGATAGGAAATTCGCTGCTTTTACGGCTTACCAAGACGTTCACTTTATAACGACGTGGCAATTTTTTATCCAAGGATGCCGTCGCAATTTCGCCTTGCTCGCCACTTTGGTCAAGGAAGATATCTGCGTTTTCAACAATATCTTTTTGCAGCTCAGTTAAGTAGGTTTTGATTTCGGAATATTGCGCGTAATCCACTTTGAGTTTTTTGATGAAGTGAGTAATCACATCAAGTGTCACTTCATCATTGAGCTTTTTGATTTTATCGCTGTATGTCTCTTCCCACTCCGTAAGCTCACGAACCATCGAGCGCAATCTCACTTCGAGTTCATCAATAGCATCGCTGAATTGCTCTTGTTCTTTTTTGCTTAGTACATCAAAAGACTCTTCCGTATGAAGCTCATCACCGTTCATGGCGACAAACTGATAATCCCCCTGCGTAGTCAGTGTTAGGCTGATGCCCTTTTCTTTTGCCTCTCGACTAATACGATCCAGCTCGTTTTGTTGCTTAGCTGCCAATTGATTTTTTAATCGCTCAGCGCGGCTAAAGTACATTTCATTGTCGAATGCTAGGGGTAAAGCATTCAATAATTTGCCCATTAAAGCTTCAATATCAACACGTAGCTTATTTCCGATACCACAAGGCAACTTTAATACCTTTGGTGTACGGGTATCCTCAAAGTTCGCAACGTAACACCAATCAAACAGGGCTGCTGCATCGTGCTGGTGACGATTCAGATAGCGCAAGATCATGGTGCGTTTACCTAGCCCATTCTGACCAATGGCGTAGATGTTATACCCTTTCTCTTTGATGGACATCGCAAACTCGACCGCTTTTTGCGCGCGCTCTTGGCCCACGATTTCATCAATTGGAGGTAACTCCTTGGTCGACTTACATGGCATATTCTCTAGATCTGCTACAGAATATAGCTGCTTAGCTTCCAATCTTAGTATTGCCATATCCACTTCCTTTTTTCTTATTTTCGTTATTTGAGTGTAGAGATTATTTGCTTAATTTTAAGTGATTTACCTTCCACCCTAGATTGATTGGACATTTTATGAACACATAAGTGATATTAACACGCACTTGCAATTGATAATCAATTTCATTTAATATCTAAACAAATCAAATGTTGTGGAGATGGATATGAATATTGAGCAATGCTGGATGCGCTACTTAAAAGCGGAGCAACTGATGGAACAAGGCCATTGGCCAGAAGCTCATCGTTTATATGACGACGTGCTCAACAATCTACCCAACCACATTCATTTAGCGCTAGAAAATGCACAAACTAAACCTTGCCAGTTTGTATGTCTCATTACGGGGCTTAGAGATGCCAGCGTGACGCAATCAGAGATTCTCAACAAACTCGGCTTACAACATGATGCGTTCTCAATACTCAATCAAACTTACGCGCTATTTCAATTTTTGCAGCTAGAGAGCCATGAACTGATTGAGCGCGTAGGTCACCTACTTGGTCAACAGAGCGAAGACTTGTTAGCTCACATGGCGGCATTTTGCTCTGCCCAACGTAATGCTCAATGGATGATAGAACTCGAGCACGTAACGCGCGCGCATGAGCAGTTCTTACATTTGCAAGCAATGAGTTCGGCAAAAGCTTCGCCTTCTCACCTGTATAATTAATCTAAAGCTCAAGCATTGAGGCCAGCTAGGTTTGTACTGTCCATTGCTTGAGTATCATTTGCTTTATCAACCACAAGGATCTGTGATGTCTTCTAAAACCATTCTTTCGGTGAACAACCTATCAGTCAGCTTTACGACAAACGATGGGATCGTCGATGCAGTAAAGAATGTTAGCTTCGATTTAAAAGCAGGCGAGACGCTGTCCATCGTTGGCGAATCTGGCTCTGGCAAGTCAGTATCAACCAATGCACTGATGAAACTACTGCCAGACAACGCTATTTTTCATGAAAGCTCATCCATCATGTTTGAGGGTAGCTCCATCTTGGATAAAACAGAGCGTGAAATGCAAAGTATTCGCGGTGATCGCATTGGCATGATTTTTCAAGAGCCGATGACCTCACTAAACCCGTACATGCGGGTGGGTATCCAAGTCGCTGAGGCCATCATGTGTCACCGCCCGGTCGACAGACGAACAGCAAAAGCAAAGGTGTTAGAGCTGTTTGAATTGGTTCATATGCCAAACCCAGAAAAAGCGTACAACAAGTACCCACACGAATTTTCTGGTGGTCAATTGCAACGCATCATGATTGCGATGGCACTGATTAACGAGCCCGATATTTTGATCGCCGACGAACCTACAACAGCGTTGGATGTCACGGTTCAAGCAGAAGTGTTGCACCTGATTAAAGAAATTCAGGCTCAGATGGGCATGGCAATCCTATTTATTACTCATGACTTAGGCGTCGTAAAACACTTTGCAGACCGTGTCATTGTGATGTGTAAAGGAGAAGTCGTCGAAGAAGGCGAAACGCAAACACTCTTCGAGGACCCAAAGCACGAATACACACGTATGCTAATCAACTCGATTCCTAAAGGCAGTAAGGAGCCTATTAGCGAAAGTGCTACACAGCTTTTAAAGGCCGACGATATACGAGTCAAATTCTTGGTAAAGTCGCATTTTATTGCGAGCAAGAATGAGTACTTCGAAGCGGTAAAAGGCATTTCTCTTGAGCTTAAACAAGGAGAGACCCTCGGGATCGTTGGGGAGTCCGGTTCAGGTAAGTCTACACTCGGCCGAGCTTTGATAGGTCTACTGCCCTCAACTGGCAAAATAGAATATAAAGGCCAAGATATGGCCTTGCTGACAAACAAAGAACGTTTTGAGCTGAAAAAAGACGTTCAGATGGTATTCCAAGACCCTTATGGTTCGCTTTCTCCTCGTATGACTATCGGCGAGATCATCACAGAAGGATTAACTGTCCACCAACCAATGTTGAGTAAAAAAGAACGTATGCAGAAAGCACGCGACGTGCTCCGTGAGGTCCGCTTAGATCCCGCGTCCATCAACCGTTATCCGCACGAGTTTTCAGGAGGCCAGCGTCAGCGTATTGCTATCGCGCGAGCACTGATCCTTGAACCTTCGTTTATTCTGCTTGATGAGCCAACCTCTGCATTAGACCGCTCGGTGCAACTGACAGTGATTGACCTTCTGAAAGATTTGCAGAAAAAACACAATATTGGCTACTTGTTTATTAGCCACGATCTATCAGTAGTTAAAGCACTCTCTGATCGTGTTCTAGTCATGCAAAAGGGCGAGGTCATGGAACAAGGTACGGCCGAAAAGATTTTCCAAAACCCTAAAAATGACTACACGAAAAAACTGATAGATGCCTCATTTGATCTTGAAAACAGTGAAAATCAGCACAATGCGGCTTAGGTTCATCACAGTTTCATATTCATAAACTAGGATTAAGAAAAGGTGATAAATTCATCTTGTCTTAAGAATGGCGTAGCTGCCTTTCGGTTTGGCCGCCGAGACTGGTTGGTTCAAGGGTCAGACTTAGTCAACCTGGCTCAAATACTGGCAAACAGTATGAATTGAGTTCCCCCAACCATGAAAAATGCCGCGACACTGTCGCGGCATTTTTTTATTCTCAGAAGTTTCTAACAACTAGGGCATTAAATCGACTCAATACCCATATTATGTAACGTAAATGCATACACGTCTGTGGTGAGGTCAATTTGCTTACTCAGCGGCATTCCTGCACCATGACCGGCATTAACATCAATGCGTATCAATACTGGATTAGCGCCTTGCTGTTTGTCTTGCAGCTCCGCAATAAATTTGTACGAATGTGCTGGCACAACTCGGTCGTCGTGATCAGCAGTTGTCACCAAGGTAGCAGGATATTGCACGCCTTCTTTTACATTGTGAACAGGAGAGTAACCAAGCAAGTATTGGAACATCGCTTCACTTTGCTCCGACGTGCCATAGTCATACTTCCAGCCTTCTCCAGAAGTAAACGTGTGATAACGCAGCATATCAAGCACGCCAACCGCAGGCAGCGCGACTTTGAATAGTTCAGGGCGTTGCGTCATACACGCTCCAACTAACAAACCACCATTAGAACCACCGCGAATCGCTAGGCGATCCGAGCTAGTGTAGTCGTTTTCAATCAGGTATTCCGCCGCCGCAATAAAGTCATCAAACACGTTTTGCTTTTGCTGCTGAGTGCCTGCGTTGTGCCAGGCTTTACCGTATTCACCGCCGCCTCGCATGTTGGCGACAGCATATATACCCCCCAACTCTAGCCAGTTGGCTACATTGCCAGAAAACATTGGAGTAAGGCTGATGTTAAAACCGCCGTAACCATACAACATGGTTGGTGCTCTACCATCAAGTGCAATGCCCTTCTTGTATGAGATGATCATCGGAACTTGCGTGCCGTCTTTTGAGGTGTAAAACACCTGTTTTGATTCATACTCATTACGATCGAACGGTGCCTTTGATTCCTGAAACAGTGTCGATTCACCAGATTCGACATCAAATGAGAAAATCGTCGGAGGCGTCACGTAGTTAGTGAATGTGTAATAAAGTGTGGTTTCTTCTTTTTTACCCGCCAGACCATAAGCCGTGCCTTCTCCCGGCAATTGTACATCTCGAATCCACTCACCTTGGTAGTTAAACTGCTGCACTTTAGAAAGCACATCTACCATATAAGTCGCAAACAGATAACCGCCACCTTTGCTGATTTCTAACGGCTGTTCTTGTTCAGCAATCACGTCAGCCCATTGTTCTGTCTGAGTGTTGTAGCTGACAACTTTGCCATTCGGCGCGTCTAGGTTGGTGTAAAGCAGCAAGGTTGCGTCTTGGCTATCAATTAAGTAGGTGTCTCCTTGCGTTGTCTCGCGCAGCGTCACAATTGCCTGTAACTCAGACTGTAAATCAATATAAAACAGACGATTACCCGATGTAGATTCTGCGCCAGAGATAATGAGGAAGCGATCATCTGTCGTCGTCGTACCAGACACATAACGATGAACTTGCGTATCCAACTCACCGAAAATCACTTTATCTTCAGATTGAGGTGTACCAAGTTCATGATAATAAAGCTTGTGATGCTCAGTTCGAGCAGACAACTCGCTGCCTTGCGGCTTATCGTAGCTTGAGTAATAGAAGCCTTTGCTGCCCAGCCAAGAAATCGACGTAAACTTCGCATCAACAATCTCAGGCTCTAGCTGTTCTTTGGTTTCCGTATCAATGACAAAGATCTTACGCCAATCACTGCCCCCTTCCGAGATGGAATACGCGACCAAACGGTAGTCTTTAGAGAAGCTGACTTCGCCAAGAGAGGTCGTGCCCTCTTCGGAGAAAGTATTTGGATCAAGGAAAACCTCGGCTTCTCCCTCGCCTTTACGTCGATACAATACGCTTTGGTTTTGCAAACCGTCGTTTTTGTAGAAGTAGGTGTAGTCACCACGAACAAATGGCTGGGAATATTTTTCGTAGTTTTGACTCTTCGCCACTAAGTCACGGATTTGTTGGCGGTACGGTATCTGACCAAGGAAATCGAAGGTGACCGAATTTTGACCCGAAACCCATTGAGCGGTTTCTTCACTGCGATCATCTTCTAACCAGCGATAAGGGTCGGTAATGTCGTGACCAAAATAAGTGTCCACGACAGAATCTTTACGTGTTTTTGGGTAATGCATAACGTCCGTGTTACTCCGTTGTTTTTATTAAGTTGTTTATCTTCAATCGTTTTATTGCGGTGATTACCTTAGAGCACCCTATTTTGATTTCAACGACATTGTTTTAAATCTATGAAGAACCTAGAAATAATGAGATATCGTTAAGTATCGGTCACGAATGTGCTCAATAAGCAGCTTCACTTTGTTCGGTGGTTGACGAGTAAACGGATACACCGCGTAGATACCCAACTTTTTACCTACTAATTCAGGAAAAATATCCACCAGTTGACCATTACGAATATCGTGATACACCAAACAGCGCGGGACGTAAGCAATACCATGGCCGCCCAGAGCGGCTTTACGTAATGCGGTCGCGTTATCAGTAGAAAAGCAGCCCGATACTTTGACGATGTAATTGCCACCTTCTCCTTTAAACTCCCAATCCGTTGCACCTGTGGTTTGGTAAGCGTATTGCAGACAATTGTGCGTGGTGAGATCAATCGGCTCGATCGGTTTCCCATTTTTCGCAATATAAGAAGGTGACGCGCATACCACCCATTGGGAATCGAGAATATGTCGTGCGATCAAACTAGAGTCGGCTAAGTAGCCAGTTCGAATGACTAAATCGTAACCATCAGCCACTAAATCGACAAAGCGATTATCCAATGACATGTCCACGGTCAGACCCGGATGAAGGTTACAAAATTCGGCAACAGCATCAGCAAGTATCAAATCTCCAGAGATACACGGCACGGACATTTTTATATGACCGCTCACATTCTCTCCAAAGCCTGCAACAGCATCCATAGCCTCCTGAGTGGCCTGCTTCACATTTTTAGCACTGTGGAGTAACACCTTACCTGCCTCGGTCAAGGTTAATTTGCGCGTTGTTCGATATAATAGCTGAGCCCCTATTTCTTCCTCCAACCTCGCCATTCTTTTGCTAACTACCGAATTTGTAAGGTTATTTGCCTCTGCAACCTTACTAAAGCTGCCAAGTTCGATTACTTGAGAAAATAGGATTAAGTCGTCTGCTCTCATACCATTATGTCACTTTTGGAATTAATTATTTTCATTATTTCCCTATATCAACAAAAAATAAAGGAGTAAATTCACGCCAAATTAACAAAACCATTACAACAAAAAGTCACCTCTACAGCGGATTGACACCGTTCGAGAAGTCAGCGTACGAAGGATGTACAAATGAGTGAAACCCTACTTGCCCTAGTGGCATTTTCGCCAATTGTTGTTGCCGCCATCTTATTGGTTGGTCTCAACTGGCCTGCTAAAAAAGCCATGCCTGTCGCGTTCGGTCTAACCGTCGCTATCGCACTTATGTTTTGGGATATGTCAGCCAATCGCGTACTGGCTTCCGTATTCCAAGGACTCGGCATTACTGTCTCTGTTCTATGGATCGTGTTTGGTGCCATCTTCTTGCTCAACACTTTAAAACACACTGGAGCGATCACCACAATCCGTAATGGATTTACCGATATTTCGGCTGACCGCCGTGTACAAGCCATCATCATTGCTTGGTGCTTTGGCTCGTTCATTGAAGGCGCATCTGGGTTCGGTACCCCGGCAGCAATCGCTGCACCACTACTGGTTGCAATCGGCTTCCCTGCGCTAGCCGCTGTCCTAATGGGCATGATGATTCAGTCTACGCCTGTTTCATTCGGCGCGGTAGGCACGCCTATCATCGTAGGTGTAAACAAAGGTTTAGACACCCATAACATCAGTGAGTCGTTGGCCGCACAAGGTGCAACGTGGGAAATGTACCTGCAAGATATCACAGCACACGTTGCTGTCATTCACGCAGTCGTAGGTACGATGATCCCGGTATTAATGGCGATGATGTTAACACGTTTCTTCGGCAAGAACAGAAGCTGGAGTGAAGGCCTGGATATTCTACCATTTGCGTTATTCGCTGGTGTCTCTTTCACCGTTCCATACGCGTTAACCGGCGTATTCTTGGGCGCAGAGTTCCCTTCACTTATCGGTGGTTTGGTTGGTCTGTCTATCGTTGTTACCGCAGCGAAAAAAGGCTTCTTAGTACCAAAGACTAAGTGGGATTTCGAAAGCGAAGACAAATGGCCTGCAGAGTGGTTAGGTTCGCTAAAAGTCGATCTAAACGACAATCCGGGCAAGCCAATGAGCATCGTAAAAGCTTGGGTTCCATATGTAATGCTGGCAGTTATTCTCGTCGCAAGCCGCGTAAGCCCAGAACTGAAAGGCTTTGTACAAAGCGTAAGTTTGTCGTTCAGCAACATTCTTGGTGAGACTGGCGTTAGCGCTGCGATTCAGCCGTTATACCTTCCTGGTGGCATTCTGGTGTTTGTCGCACTACTTGCTGCAATGTTACAAAGCGGCAGCGTAAAGCCATTGCGTGAAGCATTTGGCGAGTCAAGCAAAACACTGATTGGGGCGGGTTTTGTCTTGGTATTTACCATTCCGATGGTTCGTATCTTTATCAACTCAGGCATCAACGGTGCTGACCTAGCAAGTATGCCCGTCACAACCGCAAACTTCGCCTCTGACCTTGTTGGTTCTGCGTTCCCAGCGCTGAGTGCCACCGTTGGTGCACTGGGTGCGTTCATCGCTGGCTCAAACACGGTATCAAATATGATGTTCAGCCAGTTCCAATTCGAAGTGGCACAAACGTTGTCTATTTCGAGTGTGATTGTTGTATCACTCCAGGCCGTCGGTGCTGCTGCAGGTAACATGATTGCGATTCACAACGTTGTTGCCGCATCAGCCACGGTAGGTTTGCTTGGTCGTGAAGGCGCAACATTGCGTAAAACGATTATCCCTACGTTCTACTACATTGTAATGACAGGCATTATTGGATTGGTTCTGATTTATGGCTTCCAAATGACAGATGTCTTGATGAAGTAACGCGAAACGCAGGGTTTACAGCCCTGCCTAATTTGACACAGCTGTCTGCACTACTACCCCGACATGTTGATTTAGCTTGCTACATCAATTCCCCCGACAGCTGTGTCACCCTTTCCAGTTTGCATAACTGATTGAGTGATTTAATAAAATTTTTCAACCAATTATGTAAATGGGTTACCAACATCACCGATTCAAACGTAAGTGAACCATAGGTAACTATACTCATTTTGATGTCTTCACTGCTTTGCGATGAAGGCTCAACGAAAGAGCAAATTGCTCCACAACTTTGCTTAGAATAACCGCTAGGACACCATTATGATTATCTCAGCTTCTACTGACTACCGCGCTGCCGCGAAAGCCAAGCTTCCCCCGTTTCTATTCCATTATATTGATGGCGGCTCTTACGACGAACGCACGCTGAAGCGTAATACTGACGATTTAGGTGATGTCGCTCTTCGCCAACGCGTCCTACGCGATATGACAGATTTGAGCCTAGAAACCGAGATCTTCGGTGAGAAACTGGCAATGCCAATCGCGCTAGCTCCTGTTGGTCTAACTGGTATGTACGCGCGCCGAGGCGAGGTGCAAGCAGCAAAAGCAGCCGAGAAAAAAGGCATCCCATTTACTATGTCGACTGTTTCGGTTTGTCCGATTGAAGAAGTCGCACCTGCAATTGAACGTCCAATGTGGTTCCAGCTTTACGTGCTTAAAGATCGTGGCTTTATGAAAAACGTACTTGAGCGTGCAAAAGCAGCAGGCGTAACAACGCTGGTGTTTACCGTTGATATGCCAGTTCCTGGCGCACGTTACCGTGACATGCACTCAGGTATGAGTGGCCCTAACGCGGCCATGCGTCGTGTATTCCAGGCGATGCGCCACCCAAGCTGGGCGCTGGATGTGGGTCTACTTGGTAAACCGCACGACTTAGGTAACATCTCTACTTATCGTGGCGAACCAACAAAGCTAGAAGATTACATCGGCTGGTTAGGCGCAAACTTCGACCCTTCTATCTCCTGGAAAGATCTTGAGTGGATTCGTGATTTTTGGGATGGCCCAATGGTTATCAAAGGCATTCTAGATGAAGAAGACGCGAAAGATGCGGTACGTTTCGGCGCAGATGGCATTGTGGTATCTAACCATGGTGGCCGTCAGTTAGATGGCGTACTTTCAAGTGCTAAAGCACTGCCAAGCATTGCGGATGCGGTAAAAGGTGATCTTAAGATCTTCGTAGACTCTGGTATTCGTACTGGTCTTGATGTCGTTCGTATGCTCGCACTTGGTGCAGACTGTACGCTTCTTGGTCGTTCATTTGTGTACGCATTGGCTGCACAAGGCGGCGCAGGCGTTGAAAACCTACTGGATCTGTACGACAAAGAAATGCGTGTAGCTATGACGCTTACTGGCGCGAAGTCTATCGCGGATCTTTCACGCGATTCGCTAGTGAAAATCCCATAATCTTTGCAATCGAGCAAAACAGAAACGAAAAAACGAGCCAACAGTGGCTCGTTTTTTATTGCTCTTCAACCCGATAATTTGACGAGCAAGCTAGCTAACTTGGTGAACGTACTCGATCACGACTTGGTTTCCGTCGATAAACACGTTACTGATATCGCCATCCACCGTCACACGATTTTGTAAATAAACGGTACCAGATGCAGATAGATCACGCTCCGTCAAAGACGGAATCACCTGACCAGGACGTACATGTAGCTGCTCGCATAGCTGTTTTACAAAACCTAGCGTCAGTGGAGAATTACCACGTAACAAGCCAGAAAACTCGTGTAGACTCAAACCAAGGCGCTTCGCCATTTCCATTTGAGTGATGTGCATTTTGGCTTTTTGTGACATCCAGATGTCGTAGAGCGCGTTTCGATCCAGCTCTGTAAATTCCATATCTGCCTCCGCTAATTCAAGAGCCAATACACTCTCACACTTACTTAAGATAAATGTTAGCGATAAGTCAGAGAAGTTATAATTGATCGTCCAAATATCAACCCTCAATCATTGGTAGCGTACCTCTGAACATGCATGAGGCGGTCGCTCAGCAAAACGTAAAGGTAACTCTCTTGTCATTGGAAGGAAAAGTCCATCTCGGCGGTTTAGACATAAGTAAATGATTTAAAGGAAATCACTGGGGTGAAGGAGTAATATCTGCTACCTTTCCTTCCATGGTTCACTAGAAATAAGTTACATATGCCACAGTGGTTTACCGAATTACAAAGCTACATTGAAACGTCTCATCAAAATTGGAGTGGAAGCGTCCTTTTCATTACGCTCGCTAGCTTTATAGCTTGGATAGCTTGGCGGCTGATCCGCTCTCGCCTCGCTGCGCTCGTAGAGAAAACGCCCTTCCACTGGGATGACATGTTGCTTGATGCGCTAAAAGCGCCAGTCAGTACACTCATTTGGTGTTGGCCTGCAACCGTCTCTATCGGCATCATATTAGAGAGCGAGCTCAACGATAAAATAAACTGGTTAAGTACGCTGAAACTGATTTTAATCATCAGCATCTTCGTATGGACCGTTATGCGGCTCATTACCAATGTTGAAGAGCATGTACTCGAACAAAAGAACCGAGATGAAACAACAGTACAAGCGATAGCTAAGGTCGCGCGCCTGTTCTTTATTACCGTCGGAATTCTAACCGTAATGCAGGCATTTGGTCTGTCACTATCGGGCCTACTTACCTTCGGTGGTGTTGGTGGTTTGATCGTCGGTTTAGCGGCGAAGGATTTGCTGTCTAACTTTTTTGGAGGTCTTATGATCTACTTCGATCGTCCATTTAAAGTTGGCGATTGGATCCGTTCTCCAGACCGACAAATAGAGGGGACGGTAGAACGCATTGGCTGGCGTATGACCATTATCCGAACTTTCGATAAGCGTCCACTGTATGTGCCAAACTCAGTGTTTAGCAGCATTGTCGTAGAAAACCCATCTCGCATGCTGAACCGACGTATCTACGAAAAAATTGGACTTCGTTACGACGATGCTGAAAAAATGCCGCAAATTATCACCGCGGTAAAAGAAATGCTGAAAAATCACAAAGACATTGATGCACGCCAAACACTTATCGTCAACTTCGATACATTCGGTCCATCATCATTGCACTTCTTTATCTATACCTTTACTAAAACCGTGAATTGGGTGAGATACCATGAGGTTAAGCAGGACATACTGCTTAAGGTAATCAACATCATTAAAGAACACGATGCAGATATCGCGTTCCCTACTCAGACGCTTAAGCTTGATCCTATACAAATGGTAAAAGCGGAAGAGCAAGAAGATCACGGCTTCTAGTTCTCACCAATACCCAAATAATCAAGCCCGCTGTGTTTAAGCGGGCTTTTTATTTTTCTTCGCATGAAGTGGTTATTGTTGCGTTAACACCATACGTGCATTCAGCGGTTGGATTGGGCGATTGTTTTTCCCCATTACTTCCGAAAAAGATTTTATCTGCTCAGGAGAAATAGTTTGTGCTTCTTTCATCACCAACCAACGTACACCTTCAGAGCATGGCGGTGTCGTTAGTGAGCCGTTAAAGCGGTAGTAGTCTTTATCACTTGGGATAAGGGCATCAGCATCAAATGGAACCTTGATGGTAACATCTTGATCTTTAGTTGGAATGTTAGCTAGCATCTTAGCTAGATCTGGGTTCGCGTCACCCAGTTTAAAGAACACCGCGACAACAGCTAGATGACCTACTTTGTCGGCATGCACAAAGTGTGCTTCTAGAGGGTATTCTTTACCGTCCACATGGTTTTCAGATGGCGTATGGAAGTGGAACTGTTTCAACGTAAACTCTTTACCATCAATGGTGAGTGTGTTTTTACCTTCTAAACCAGTCTGTAAAGTGTGACCGTTGTTCAGCAGTGAAATTGCCTTACCTTCGTAGTCGAAATTCAATTTTTCTAGCTTCGCTTCGGTCGCCGATTCAATGTTGATTGGGCTCTGGTTTTGACCTTTTGCGCACTCAGATGCAAACTCACCCCAATGAGCAGGTCCATGGTTTCCCTCGTAGCCCCAGCTTGCTGCATAAGCTGTTCCTGTAAATACCAGTGCCAAACCTAATGTTGTTAGTGACTTCTTCATCATTTTCCTTATTTCTGAAAGTTAAATTCCGTGAGAATAAAGCCATACTAATCTCACAAAATTAAGCAGTGACAGAGTGAAAACTATGATTACAAAAGATTTTTGGAATAGAAGCCTCTAATGATGTAATTGACATGATGCTCAAAATTGAACGTCAACGATTATTGAGTCGGTGTAAGTACCTGCAGGAGGGGTCGTTTGGCTGGTTAGTATCTGCGCGCGATAATTATAATTCTGTGGCATGATACCATCCGGAATGGAGCCGCCAGTATCGACGTCACTGTGTTCACGACGTTCAGAACTGGTGCCTCCCCAGCGCTCCATCGTTGATGACTTATAGATTTCATACTCCAAATAGTGACCACTAGAAATCATTCGCCGCTGACCGCCGGACGCATTTAGGCCGTCATTCAAGCCAATGGAGAAGGAACTATTCTTGGTACAAGTTAACGATATAACCTGACTGACCGGTTCAAAACCAGCCACTAATGGGGACGAACCAAAATCAATATCTGGCGCTGTGATCATACAATCAGGGGTCACTTCTAACTCAACCGTAATCACGCTTTGAGCGCTGCCATTGGTGCGGCCAATGCATACCCCTAGAACCCCGATACCCTTACAGTAATCCCAAATCCAGGATACGGTGATTTGGTCTTTATAAGTCCCAGCGGAAAGATTACTACCCACTACCGTCCGAGCATAGAGCGGAAACTCGGCTTGAGTGCCAAACAACCCGAGTAAATCGAGTAACCCGATTTCAAAAAAATTGTAAGTTTGGCCGAATACATACTCTTGTGAAAGACCTGGATCGCCAAAAATCTGATAGCTGAGCTCCGAACTCGGATCATCCTCATTTAATAGCAAACCATTATTTATACTGTTAAACCTTGCTGATACGTAGTCGCCACTTAACAAAGACACAAGTGTAGAAAAGTCACACGTAATCCCCGCATGAGGCTGAGCTGAGCTTTGCTGCTGAGAGCTTGAAACAGTAAACGAAGAAACATTGCCAAACAAGATTAAAGGTGTTGCCGCCGTGAGCTGACAAGCCATTGTCGAGCACGAGAAAAAGAGAAGTAGGCTAGCAAACCAGCTGCGCAAAATCATAGTGCGGTCTCTTCTTCGGCTTTGATACAAACCTGCTCAGGCAATGTTTGTATTTTTTGACTGTCACGCTGATACAACCCCTCAATAAACACTTTACATGGCGGCTGTCCTTGAGGATAAAACTGAATATAGCGGCCTGGGTCAACGCCTTCAAAGTACGTAAAACCATCCCAACCAATTTGGCTTGTTAAGCCCGTTTCTGAGCGGCCATATGTACCAATCGGAAGGAACAAATGATTTTCGTCTACCACCGTCATGCTCAGTGCAATTTGTAGCTCTATTGGGAACTCTAACAGGTAGCCGTAGCCCGAATGTATCGAAGCAAACTGCTCTGTTGCAGAAAACGCAGCATTGGCAGGTAAATTAAGTGGATCGATTTCATATTTGGCGGTGTAATACGCCGTAGCCCAAGGAACAAGTAGGTAACCTTCATCGTCTGTCACTCCGACAATTTGATTTTCATATTTAACCGGAATACCTTCAAAACCACTGGTGCTCACCACAGCGAAGCTGTCATACACTTCATTCGCCGGGAATATTTCTCCATCCAACGTAGAGACCGAACCTGCCATTTCCGCAAAATAATCATAGTCGCCACTGGTGCCATTTAACCCCGCTCTGAACTGCGCCCATGACGCACGGTAGGTCAAATCAGCCTGTTTACGGTTTTCTGGGTGTTCGTTAATATCATGCGCTAAATTGACGCCCCACCCACCTCGTATTGGCGCAAGGCGGCTGTAACCCACTCGCCCTCGCACATCGCCATCGTCCTCTCTTTTCAGCGTTAGCCCCGAACTTCCCCCCAAAGAACTGAAAGGTAGAGAGAATTGCGCCAACGTAACACTCTGACCACCAATACTATGATTGTAAGAAAGGGACATATTGATATTAAAAGGCAGAGCGTAGCTATAAGTGAGATTTAGGGTACGTGAATCTGAGTCGGATTGTTGAATATCAAAGTACCCACCAGAAAGTGAGCCCCAATCTCCCAAACGGACTCCCATATTGATTTGTGATAGATGGCGCGACGCGAGTGAAGCGTCTTTGCCTTCATCGAGCATTTCGTAATTTGGTAAATGAGATAAGGTATAAAAGTCGGCTTGTTCTACTTGAGTTCGAGCAGCGAAGCTAAACAGCCGAGACTGATAACTATAACCTAGCGCATATGAGGTAGATTGATCCTGAAAATTACTCACACGAAACGAGGCATCCACCGTACCCAAGTTGAAAGCATTAGTGACAAAGCCCAGCCCCGCAACGATCAGGTCATCTTTTGCTTCAGCTTGAGCTTCTAATGTTAACCAATCAGTCATGCCATGACGCAGAGCGGTAACCACGCCACCGTCTCCATAGTCGTTAGATGCATTACCGAAATTTTCTCTGATCGCACCAATACTCGCACTGTAAGATGTAAATCCGGTCTTCAGTAGATCGGAAGAGAGAAAAAATGGGCTGGTCATGACCGTTTGCTTACCTTGAGCATCCGTTGCAATTACCGTTGCTTCCCCAGCACCAGAGAGCATTGGAATATCGTTAATAATGAAAGGACCGGGCCCAACATTCATTGAGTCAGTTTTAAAGCCATTGATAAACAAATCTAACGTAGTGGGCGCTGTGACCTCACCATAAAATGCAGGTAACGGCGTCGTCACGACATCCGGACGCATAGAGAAATCATGTGACAACTGAATACCCGCCAGTCTTACTGGTTGGCTCCAAGATAAAGGGCGAACAATATAGTCCCCTACCTCCATACGAATTCGCTTCTCTTGATTGACGTACTCGTAACTCGTATCAAAACGAGTGTACTGGCTGCTTTGCTGGGACTGAACATCGCGATGAAAGTTAGATTTAAATATCCCGGTAGTAGAAAAAACGCCAAACTCAGAAAAGGCTCTGACTTCATGATTGATAGAAACCTCCTTTTGTCGGCTTTCGTTCTCGTACACACCAAATACGTTGTAGTTAAGCAGGCCACCACGCCCAAACTGAGCCGGGGAAAATCGCCCCATATCCTGCGCTGATAAATTCTGCATCGGTAACCAATTAGGCGGTACGTCAATTGCGAGTTGCAATGACGATTGCAAGTAACGCACGTTAACACCTGGGATAGACGTAACCTCAAGTCTCTCTTCGGTTCCAGGCAACGACTTGGCGGTAACCCCAACTGAAATGAGGTCCTCCCGGAGCAAAAAGAACTGATCGCCAACTCGCTCAACTTTCGCAACAAGCCCGGTTGCTCTTTGATTGATCACCAACTCCAGATTGAGGCTAATATTCTCAAACTTTTCTAATGAGAAATTTTCAGGACTCGGTAGCTCAGAGAAGTGGTTTGCTGAATTTGCACAAAGACCAATACTGCTCCACGTTACGCTAAGTAATACCAACCAAAAGAAAGCATTCATTGTATTAAATCTATTCATTATTGCTTCAATGGTATTTGGTAACGTTTACCTCCAATATTCGCGCTCAAACTCAAGGGTCTGACATTACTATGGGGAATAGACCAAACCTTATACTGTTCAGGAAGAATATAGCCAGCTAGTCCATCGGAAATAACGACAGGATCTTTATTTGGTAGATTCAACTGTAAATTCACTAAGCGAACATGGTGTTTTCCTGAATTTTTAATGTGAACAAAACGCTGATTATTTTTCTTAATAAACTGTGCCTGTAAATCATCCCATAATTCACTGTCACGGTTTGGTTTTTGAGTATCAGTCAGCCCTTTCCCGTAAATAAACAAAGGTATCGAGTAACGCATTCGGACTTTTACAGCGAGTTCATTTTCCGTCAATTCTGTTTGAGGGTTTTGAGTTGGCGGTAATTCATCTATGATCACTCGGTATGCATACTCCTTACCCGCAGAGGCCTCATCTTGGTTGATGATGCGGATTAACTGCTTTTCACCTGGTTCAATTTTGACAAACGGAGGGGTTGCAATTAACTGGCTTTGACTTGAATAACTATCTTCTCCTTCGTTTTGTTCCCACTTAAAAATTCTCACCTGTAAATAAGAATCAACACTGCCTTTATTTACCATCCAAAGTGATGTTGCATTACTCTCCTCTGATATTTTGGGGTAAATCGGCCAAATTAATAATGAGTTAGCATTGGCATTTGAGAAAAAAACAAAAAGGAAGGTTATTAATAATAGTTTTTTGAGTATGAATTCCATTTCACCCCTCCAAAGTTCACTTACCACTCTAATGTCAGCGTCAGCGTATCCATATAAATTCCAGCCATTTCATTCCCATTTATTGTCGCCTTTGCCCAGATAGGAAACTGAATATTATCTGGGTCTTGGTCGGTATCGACGGAATATTGCGTGTCAATATCAAGCACCTGCGTATAATTTAGATCCTGAAACAAAAAGTAATCTACCGTTGTCGCTTCTTCACTGTGCTTTAGCTTACGTACACCGTCCGATGCATTCATCCCGCCATTTACGGAAACATTCATCGTAATACCCGGAGTACAACTTAATGTGAGTGATGAACTGTAAGTGATGCTGCCTTGTACTTCCGTCGCGTAAACTGAAGAATGCTCACCAAAATCTAACGTGCCTATTTGCCCAGCTTGGGTTGCGCTTTCTTCTTGTACTGCGCCGTTAATCAAACAACCTGTATCTACGGTGGCAGACACCTGAAAAGTTTGTGTCGCATCAGCCAGCACAGTTAAAGAGCACAAACTCATCGCGACAAGTGAAAAGCCCCTAACAACCAGCGTCACGTTTTACCAGCTTAGCGTCACACTGATGGTATCGGAGTATGTGCCGGCAATGCTGCTCGTACCGTAAGCTTTCGCAAAAAGCTCAATAGTTTGCGATGTTGCACTAGTAAATTCAGACAGAGCTACCGTCCCGCCTTGTATAATTTGTGTGCTTCGGTCTGAGTCGGTAAACAACGTATAATCAATAAATTGCGCGCCATTTGACATCGCGTAGGTACCAACGGTCGCACTTGCATCATACAATCCGGTGCCCAATGTAAACGTCGGTGTCACACCGTTACTACAAAGCACTTCAATACCCGTCGCACTACCACCATTTACCACACCATCTTGTTCACTGAAGATTGCAGGCACGTCTCCAAAGGCGAGTGAGCCAAAGCCAACGCCAGAAGCTGCATCTACCGCATTGTTTCCATTAATCACACAACCTTGTACAAGGTTAATTGAAACATCAATCGTACCGCTCACTGACGCTCCACTCGCTTGCCAACTAAATGAGGTTAAGAGCAGAGGCATCATCAGATAAAATCTTTTCATATAAAGCTCCATTTTTACATTCCACTGTATATCGGTAACCTTTTTATTAGTTATAGCTCAATTATGACAAACCAAATGCATATAAAATGTAAAACAATAAAAAGAAGCAGGATAAGGATAAAGACGAACAGCAAATAAAAATATTAAACTTAAAAGTGACGATTTTTAAGCATGTAATGCTAAAAAATAACCACTAAAAACAAATGGTTATTATCTTGTTCCAAATACAGAATCGACAATGAGTTAGAAGGTAGGGTGAAGTTGAGTGGAAAAAATCTAAAAAAAGTAGCAGAACGACACGAGAAGTTTAGAAAAGATTGGCGACCATTTCTTCCCGAAACAAGAATCTTCATGAAACAAAAATGCGCCCCAAAAAGGAGCGCATTTCTTACTTGAATAAGTTATTCCCAATCAAGAATAACTTTGCCTGACATACCGCTGCGCATTACATCGAAGCCTTCTTGGAAGTCATCAATCTTGTAGTGGTGCGTGATGATTGGCGATAGATCCAGACCAGATTGGATCAGTGAAGCCATCTTGTACCAAGTTTCGAACATTTCGCGACCGTAGATACCTTTGATCACCAAGCCTTTGAAGATAACTTGGTTCCAGTCGATACCCATGTCTGACGGTGGAATACCTAGTAGTGCAATGCGACCACCGTGGTTCATTGTGGTTAGCATTGAGTTGAATGCTGCTGGGTTACCAGACATTTCTAGACCAACGTCGAAGCCTTCTGTCATGCCTAGCTCAGCCATTACGTCTTCTAGCTTCTCTTCAGCCACGTTTACTGCGCGTGTTACACCCATCTTACGAGCAAGTTCTAGACGGTATTCGTTCACGTCTGTGATCACTACGTGGCGAGCACCAACGTGTTTAGCAACCGCTGCTGCCATGATACCGATTGGGCCAGCACCTGTGATAAGCACGTCTTCGCCTACTAGGTCGAAAGAAAGTGCTGTGTGTACTGCGTTACCAAACGGGTCAAAGATAGACGCTAGATCGTCAGAGATGCCTTCAGGGATCTTGAACGCGTTGAACGCTGGGATCACTAGGTATTCAGCGAATGCACCTTCACGGTTAACGCCCACACCAATCGTGTTGCGACATAGGTGAGTACGGCCGCCACGACAGTTACGACAGTGACCACACGTGATGTGACCTTCGCCAGATACGCGGTCACCGATTTCAAAGCCACGAACTTCCTGACCAATCGCAACCACTTCACCCACGTATTCGTGACCAACAACCATAGGCACTGGAATTGTCTTTTGTGACCATTCGTCCCAGTTGTAGATGTGTACGTCTGTACCACAGATAGCGGTTTTCTTAATTTTGATCAGAATGTCGTTATGGCCAACTTCTGGTTTATCAACCTCAGTCATCCAGATGCCTTCTTCAGGCTTTAGCTTTGATAATGCTTTAATTTTCATAATGTAACCTTAATTAAAGGCCCTATTGTCTAAGGCCTAGAATCTTAAATAAGACCCATGTCCTTACCAACTTGGATGAACGCGTCGATTGCACGGTCTAGCTGCTCGCGAGAGTGCGCCGCAGACATTTGAGTACGGATACGTGCTTGACCTTTTGGTACTACAGGGAATGAGAAGCCGATTACGTAGATGCCTTTCTCCAGCGCACGCTCTGCGAATTCTGCTGCTACTTTTGCGTCACCAAGCATGATCGGAATGATTGCGTGGTCAGCACCACCCATTGTGAAACCAGCGTCTTCCATACGAGTACGGAAGTGTGCTGCGTTTTCCCATAGACGATCACGTAGGTCACCGCTCTCTTCTAGTAGATCTAGAACGCGGATAGAAGCGCTTACGATTGCTGGTGCAACAGAGTTAGAGAATAGGTATGGACGAGAACGCTGACGTAGCCAGTCAATCACTTCCGCTTTACCAGATGTGTAACCGCCTGAAGCGCCGCCCATTGCTTTGCCTAGCGTACCAGTGATGATGTCGATACGGTCAACTACGTTGTGGTGCTCGTGCGTACCTGCACCTGTTTTGCCCATGAAGCCAACAGCGTGAGAGTCATCAACCATAGTCAACGCGCCGTACTTCTCTGCTAGGTCACAGATAGCCGGAAGGTTTGCTACTACGCCGTCCATTGAGAACACACCGTCCGTTACGATAAGAATGTGGCGAGCACCTGCTTCTTTCGCAGCGATCAGTTGTTGCTCTAGCTCTTCCATGTTGTTGTTTGAGTAGCGGAAACGCATTGCTTTACATAGACGAACACCGTCGATGATTGACGCGTGGTTTAAAGCGTCAGAGATGATTGCGTCTTCTTTGCCTAGAATAGTTTCAAATAGGCCCGCGTTTGCGTCGAAACATGATGTGTAAAGAATCGTATCTTCTTTACCTAGGAACTTAGAAAGCTTCTGCTCAAGCTCTTTGTGGATGTCTTGCGTACCACAGATAAAACGTACTGAAGCCATACCAAAGCCGTGCTCGTCCATGCCTGCTTTACCCGCTTCGATAAGTGCCGGGTGGTTAGCAAGACCAAGGTAGTTGTTCGCACAGAAGTTTAGTACTTCTTCACCAGTAGAGATTTTAACAGCCGCTTGCTGTTGAGACGTAATGACACGCTCTGATTTGTAAAGGCCTTCCGCCTTTACTTCTTCGATTTGCTGCTGAATCTGTTGGTAGAATGCAGAAGACATTTGAAATTCCTTCCTAGTTATTTTGGCGAGTATTTACTCGTTTAGAATTAGGCTTAGCCTTTATGTGACGGGCGTCACGGGCTATCACTCATCAATTAATTGTAGTGTAATTCAAGGAAGGAGGAAGGATTATACCTTAAGGTGGAAAAGCATTAATGAATCCTAGGCACAAGTTCGATTAATGCTTTTCTATAAGGTTGTTATAAAAGGAATTATAGCCAGGTAGGCTTAGCCAAAAGTGTTTCAAAGTCCTTAGCAGGTAATGGTCGGCTATAGTGGAAACCTTGTCCGAACTCACAGTTTAGGTTTTTCAGGTAATCCACATGACGCTGTTCTTCGATGCCTTCTGCGACGATCTTAAGATCCAGCGCTTTCGCCATTGCTATGATTACGTTGACAAGCTCGCGGTCTGAGTCGTTCTCGAACATATTTTGCATAAAGCTACGATCGATCTTTAAGCGGTCGAACGGAAACTTCTGCAAGTAACTCAGCGCAGAATAACCAGTACCAAAATCATCAATAGTAAGTTTGGTGCCTAACGCTCGTAAGTTATTAAGCATGTCTAATAGCTCAGAATCGTGATTGAAGAGGAGACTTTCTGTCACTTCAATATCGAACTTATTTGACGGAAGACCAGACTCCTCAAGGCTGTGTTTAATAAACGTAAGTAAGCGCTCGCAGTACCTAAATTGAACACTAGAAAAGTTTACAGAAACAAACAACGGAGTCAGACTTTGCCATTGTGCCGCTTGTCGACACGCTTGTTGAATAGCAAACTCACCAATTTGATGAATTAAACCATTTTTCTCTGCAATAGAGATAAACTCTTCAGGGTTTACAAATCCGTACTTGTCATCATTCCAACGCATTAGCGCTTCTGCCCCTACGATTTTACCACTACTCAGCTCAATAATTGGCTGATAATACAGCTCTAATAACTGATTGGAGATCGCACTTCTCAGACGATTTTCCAGATCCAAATAGCGTTGCAAATCTTGGTTCATATTATGGTTATAAAAACAAAAGCCATCACGCCCATCTTGTTTCGCCCGATACATTGCCATATCAGCACATGCAAGGAGCTGCTCAGCGTTGTCTCCGTCATCCGGGAACACAGACATTCCGACGCTGCTACTCAAGAAGAATTCATGGTTGTTCCAAACAAACGGATCGTTAAACGCCGAAAGCACACTTGAAGCAACTCGCTTTGCAGTATCATTATCAGGCAAGTCTGGGATGACGAGTAAAAACTCATCCCCACCAATTCTCGCCAATAAGTCTGTTTTTCTTGCGACTTGATACAGTCGCTGAGCACTGAGTTTAAGGATTTCATCCCCAACAAAGTGTCCCATTGAATCGTTAATCTGCTTAAAGTGGTCTAAGTCGATGAACATCACCAAAACTTTAGACCCACTACGCGATGCCCTAATTAACTCCAAAGCCAATCGCTCGGAACCATAACTACGATTAGGTAAATTGGTTAATGTGTCATATTTAGCTTGGAAGGCGAGTTCTTTTTCAGACGCTTTTCGACGTTCAATTTCGTTCGTTAATTTTTTATTCTGTTGAGAAAGAATATCTTTACGCTTTTTTTCTTCCTCAAGCTTAATTTTCAATTCAATCCTATTATTGTTCGTGATGAATGCATAACATAAAGCAATGACGATCATAACGGCCAGAATACTCAAACCAATAATAAAGAGCCGTGATGTAAATATATCTCGTTCACTCAAAGGCTCGAACCACGCCATCAATTTGAAGTGATGTTTATCCACAGGAACTTCAAAGTAAATTTTTCCGTCTACAGCCTCAGAAACGAAATAGTTCTCATCCTTATTGTGAGAAGGTGTTTTATTTATGGTATCCCATACAACCATTTCCACGTCTTTTATTTTTAGCACCATTCGGCTATAACTATCTTCGTGTTCTTGGTTAGTAAGTTGGTCAATAACAATATTCTTATTAAGATCGGCAATTAAAAAGGCAACAGGCTTTCCGGAGAACTTAACTTGCTTAATGACTTGAATGCGAACGTCATCATTGTATCGCGTCGCACAAACCTCTTCGGGATGCCCGTGTTGAGTCATTAAGGTTTGTATGTCCATTTTGTGCTCGGCAAGGTTTTCAGATCCAGTGGTGACAATGGTGACTCCATCACTGCCTACTAGCGTGAGCTTCTTATAGATTTGGCTGCTATTAATTAGCTTACTGTCTATCTTCTCATCGAAGCGACGCTTTAAATTAATTAGACTGGCACCTAATCCATACTCCATTGACATGCCAGAAGCTAAATTACCAAAGAATGTTTGTATTGTTTTATCTGTAGCTAGATTATCAACATCTTCACTCGCTATGGTAAATAAATTATCGAGTGTGCTTGCATAACTTTTTACTTTTAAATCTAGTTCTCTGTATTGAGATTCTTTTAATTTATTTTGACCTACGCTAGTCACAGTAATAAGCATAGCTAAGTAAATTGAAACTAATATTGCGCTTATTGTAATAAATCTTTTACTGGAAAATTTTTTAACGGCCTTATTCATCGGACTTTCTTTTTATCTTCTATAAAGTAATCGTTATAAAAGTAGTAAATAGATGGATAGTATTTTTTTACTAATTTTTCGTATGAACCGTCTTTTTTTATCGAGTCTAAATAACGATCAAATGCTTTGCGTAATTCAGGGGAATTTTTACGGAATGCAACAGCCATTTTTTGATTTTCAGATATAGGGCCAATGACTTTTATTTCGCCCGGCCATTTTTCGAGGGCAATTAGCGTATCCGCAACATCTAATAATGTGCTTTCCGCATCATTTTTCATTATCGCTGGAACCATCTCATTAAGGAGACGCGCCCCATCAGGTAATATAACTTTTGCACCTGTGTCATATAAGTCATAAAGGGCTTTGTTGCGTAATTCGGACAGAAAACCAAGTCGTCCGAAATTGAATAATTATTAAACAATATACTGAGTTTCA